>JAFYQL010000152.1 GCA_017547125.1 Bacillota bacterium | reverse complement strand
ACTACCATGCTTTCTATAAAAGAAGCCACACCTCTGAAAATCGGCTTTTTGAAAAGCGCATATTTGCTTAAGAGAACTTCTTTTGGATTTTTTTCTATAGTAATACTGCCGTCAGGAACTCTTACAGCCATAGCGTAAATCTTTTTTCCCATCATCATTACGCCTTCAATAACAGCCTGACCGCCGATATTTGTTCTTTTCATATTGTCACCGCCTTATTATGAAAAAAAGGCTCGGATTGACATCCGAACCCTTAATTTCAAAATTATTTTCTGCCGTATTTCTTGTTGAATTTTTCAACACGACCGCCAGCTTCGATAAGAATTTTCTGGCTGCCTGTATAGAATGGATGGCATTTTGAGCAAACTTCAACTCTGATTTCTTCTTTTGTTGAACCAGTTACGAATTCGTTACCACAGTTGCATTTAACAGGGCACTGGTGATATACTGGATGGATTCCTTCTTTCATTTTTTTCACCTCACAAATATATTGTTGATCAATAATCCTATGTTATTTATAGACAACACGGGTATTATATCACACGTTTTTTACTTTTGCAATAATTTTATTTACTTATTTTCCAATAATGGTACAGTTTTTACAAACTCCGCATTATCTTTTGTTTTGCTTATAAGATCGATAAGATTTTCTGTTGCTTCTGCTGACTGAAGAGGTGCAGTAAGTTTTCTCAAAATGTAAACTGCATCAAGTTCTTCCTTTGAAAGAAGCTTATCATCTCTTCTTGTGCCAGACTTATTTATGTCGATAGCTGGGAAAATTCTTTTTTCAGAAAGCTTTCTGTCAAGAACAAGCTCCATATTGCCTGTACCCTTAAATTCTTCAAAAACAACATCATCCATCTTGCTTCCTGTTTCCACAAGCGCTGTTGCAAGTATTGTAAGGCTTCCGCCGTTTTCAATATTTCTTGCCGCACCAAAGAACTTCTTAGGCATAAAAAGTGCCGCCGGATCAAGACCGCCTGAAAGTGTTCTTCCGCTTGGTGTTGTTGTAAGGTTATAGGCCCTTGCAAGACGTGTGATACTATCCAGAAGTATAACAAGGTCTTTGCCCTGTTCAACAAGTCTTTTTGCTCTTTCAAGCACCATTTCAGCAACCCTTTTATGATGCTCTGGCTGCTCGTCAAATGTCGAGTAAACTATTTCAACCTTTTCTCCTTCTATTGAGCGCTGAATGTCAGTCACTTCTTCAGGTCTTTCATCAATAAGAAGCATAATAAGGTTTACATCAGGGTGATTTTTAACTATGGCGTTTGCCATCTTTGTAAGAAGTATTGTTTTACCAACCTTTGGCGGTGCAACAATCATACCTCTCTGACCTTTCCCTATAGGAGAAATAAGGTCAATAATTCTGCCGGAAACTTCCTTCTGCTCTGTTTCAAGGTTAAGTCTTTCAGTTGGGTAAATAGGTGTAAGGTCTTCAAAATTAGGACGTCTTATTGCCTTGTCAACTGTGTCGCCGTTAACTGTCTTTACATATATAAGAGCATCAAATCTTTCACCTTCACGACTGTCACGCACTATACCGCGTACGCTGTCGCCTGTTTTAAGATTAAAACGTCTTATCTGTGCAGGCGCAATATAGATGTCTTTTGTGCCCGGAAGGAAATTTTCCGCACGAAGAAAACCATATCCATCCGGCATAACTTCAAGTATACCCTCTTCAATTCTCTGTTCGTAAGGATATTCTTTTTCTTCTGCTTCTTCTTTTATTTCTTCAACCGCTTCCGCAATCTCTTCTGTCTTTTCTTCAGCAGTAATTGCCTCAATAAGCTCAGCCTTTTTCATTGCAGAAACGTTTTTGATGTTCATTTCCTTTGCAGTCTGTTTCAGCTGCACAATAGTCATATTTTTAAGTTCTTCAGCTGTAAAACCCATACTGCTTTTATCTCCCTTCAGGGATTATGGAATAATAAGTTTCTGGCCAATCTGAAGGCTGCCTTCATTTGTGATGCCGTTTGCTTCCATAATCTTTTTGTATCCTGAGAAGTTGCCATATACCTTTGTACTGATTGCGCCAAATGTGTCGCCGGCAACTACTGTATATGTATTTGTTGATGCACTTGGAGTTGAAGTTGTAGTTGTAGTTGAGCCTGTGCTTGTCTGTGCAGGTTCTTCTTCAACCACTTCTTCTTCAGCTGCAGCTTTTTCTGCTTCAGCCTGTTCTAATTTCATTTTTTCAATTTCTTCTGTAAGAGCAAGAGTGCTCATTTTAAGTTCTTCGTTTTCTTTCTGAAGTTCTTCATAAACTGCAATCTGTTCGTTTGCATCTGAAAGTTTTGCTGAAAGAGAAAAGCTTCTTACTGCAAAGAAAATGAAAAGTGCAATAAGTAAAACACCTGCGATGGCTGCATATTTGATAAAGCCTGACTTTTCATCATCTTCATCATATCTGTCAAAAGCATTGTCTCTGAAGAAACCGTCAAGTGCTTCACCACGGTCTTCTGTTTTATAGTTCTTAACTTCTGTGTATTCAACACTCTTTTTCACTTCAGCCTTAGGCTGTTTTGGTCTTTCAGTAAATTCAGCTTTTTCAACTATATCTTCAAAACCTTCCTGTACTGCATAGTTGAAGAACATGCTATCTGATGCAAGTTTTTCGCCTTTTTCAGCAGGGCGAGGAACTGTGTTGATTTTGTTTCTTGATTTATGTCTTACCACCTGAACCTGATCATCTTCATAGTCATCAAATGTGATGTTGTTGAAATGTGGTGATTTCTTTCTTTCAGGCTTAACTTCATCTTCGATAGTAGGAATTTCTGTTTTCTTTTCAGCCTTAACCTCTTCGATATAGTCTGGTCTGTAAGTTTCCTGAGTTTCTTCTTCAGCAATCATTTCTTCTCTTGCTTTTTTAATCTGTTCAACATCAATCATCTTTGTTTCTTCATCAGGCATTTCACTGTATAAAGAATTTTCTTTTGATGCTGAGTTTTCTCTTAATGCTCTGTTTCTGATAGCCTCAAGCATAGGGTTTGAAGAAGATGATGTCTTTTCTGCTCTTTCTTCTCTTGCCTGTCTTTCAGCCATTCTTCTTTCGGCACGTTCTTCGCTCACTCTTTTTCTTGATGGTCTTTCTTCGGTTTCTCCTTTGAAAGGATGGTTTTTCATAAGTATTTCAGTAAGCTCTTTTGGCAACTCACTGTTTGGTCTGTTCATATCAAAATTATCCATAACTGCCTCCCGCAATGTAAATAACAATTCAATATATCAGCCTTTTTACAAGGCATTACACACTATATCTATCTTATCATTTTATAATTACAGCAGGCAAGTGTCAAATATTATCTAAAAATAATACATCTTTTTATGCCTTTTATTTCGATATCAAAGACCACAAGGCTATAATACACCATTTCATCTCATTTTTTTGTCGAAATAAAAAAGGAATTAAAAAAACAGCCCCTGTTTTTCAAGGCTGTTTTTTATATTTTCTCTGTTTAATTAATTCTTTTTAAAATATACCATCTTTACATTTTTCTTCAAGATGCTGTTTTCTTTCCTTCCAGTCAGGCATATACTTTTCAAGCAGGACATAAAACTCTTCGCCATGGTTTGGCTGCACAAAATGAAGAAGTTCATGAAGCACAACCTGCTCTATGCAGGCGATATCGTTTTTAATAAGCTGAAGGTTAAGTGTAACCACCTTGTCTGAAACCTTGCAGCTTCCCCATCTTGTTTTCATATTTCTGATATGCATCTCAGGCATAGGAATTCCTTCGCCTTCAAGCTGTTTATGTACCTTTTCAAGCAGCTGCTGAAAAATAGGCTCTGCCACACCAACAAGCCACTTTTTGTATGTTTTTATCATACGTTCACTGTCTTCAGTGTCTTTTGTATAAACCGTAACTATGCCGTCTTCAACTTCAACCCTGTCTTTCTTGGCTTCTTCAACTCGTGCAGTATACACGTTACCAAGGATATAAAGTTTTTTGCCGTTATATATATCGTTGTCAGGCTTTGCACTGTTATATCTTTCAAGATCCGCAAGGTTTCTTATTATCCACTCTGCACGGCTTTCAACAAAGGCTCTTATATCTTCCACAGGCACACTTTTACCCGCAGAAACAGATATGATACCTTCTTCATTTATACGTATATTGATGTTTTTAACCTGTTTTCTGGTAAGTTCAAATTCAATTGGTATTCCAAAATATTCTATTTCCTGTCTGCTCAAAGTTTTTTCCACCTTAACTTCAACGTTTTTTCATTCCCCTGATGTCATCAAATAACTCTGCAGATGTATTTATAGCCTTTTCGTTTCCAAGTGTAACTTTTATCTGTGCATCAAATGCCTTATCAAAAATTTCGCCAAAAGGTGCCACATCTTCAGGTTTTATTGAAAGAAGTTCTTCTCTTTCCTTCTGCTTTTTCTCTTTTGTAATGCTGTTTAAATGCTCGCTTACTGCCACATCAAACCTTGTCTGGAAGCTCTTTGGCTTATCCATTTCATTTATAGCGCCAAGTATATACTTTGTCATTTCCCTCGGGCTTATTACGGCATTTCTGAGAAATTCGCCTATATTTTTGTATGCATCATAGGTTTCCTTAACATTAGGGTCTCTGTAGGAATATGTGTAAATGCTACCGTTTCGAAGTATGTTGCAGCCGCAGCCATATGCTCCGCCTCTTACACGCACTTCATTCCACAGATACTCTGTGTTAACAATATTTTTTATAACTTTCATTTTGCCGCTGTATTCAAAACCAAATTTTTTGAAATTGGCAGCAATAGAATTATACACTACTTTTGAAGAATTTGTTATACCCTGTTTTTTAATTTCTGCTATAAGATTATAATTTTTTTCTTCATACTGTGCTGAAGCAAGTTTTTCTTTAAACTCATCTGCCATAGAAGAAACTTCTTTTTCTGCCTTTTCTTCACAACAATACGCGAAAATAAGGTTTTCTTTTGTAAATATCTTTGAAGCTGCCTCGGCTGCTTTTTCACACACTTCATCAATATTTTCTTCTGCCCAAAGTATAAAGTCGTAAAAAGCAATGCCGCTTGTCATATCCATAAAAGCTGAGCCGTTTTTGCAGCAGGCAAGTGCTCTGACAGAAGAAACGGAATGACCACTGTCTTCAAATTTTCTTTCAAGGTAGCCCTTTGTTTCCTTAATTATCTTAAGCATACTGTCCTTGCAGTCATACTTCATACCCATAACAACCTCGCCAAGAAGTTCGAAAAGCTTTCCAAGATTTCTTTCAAGGGCTTTTCCGTTTATGGCAATGGCAGGCACAAGGCGTTTTTCATCAGGAGAATATGCAATACATTCTGCCTCAATACCGCCTGTGTACATATTTATTTCTGAAGGAAGTGATGAATAGTCAAAGTTTTCAGTGTCAATCTTTCCGGCTATTTCTTCAATAAGCCCCACATAGCAAAGTTCTTCTTTTTCAAGGCAGTCTGCCTTAAACACAGCCTTTGCATATACTATGCCGTTTGTATCAGCCTTAAAATAAAGTTTGCCGTCAATTTCTTCTGCTTTGTCATATTCTTTTTCTTTGTCTATTTCGTCAGCAGAAAGAAGAGGTATCTGGCTTATAATTTCTTCACTGTCAGCCTGACTCTGATATTCCTTAAGAGTCTTTGTTTCTTCTATAATATTATCAAGTTCTTCTTCTGTAAGGCTTTCTTTTATAGCCTTAAGTTTTTCTGAATCTTTTTTGTCATTTTCCGCCTGAAGACCCTCTTCAGCTTCAATCATAACAAAACTGCGGAAATCGTTTGAAAGTATTCTTTCCTTAATAAGGTTTTCAAAATAGCCTTTGTCGATACCGTCACGCATAATGTCGAAAAACTTCCATGTTTTAAGGCACTCTGCCGCATCCTGTCCGTGAAGATATCCCTTCATCATGCTCATGCCATAAGCAAGTCCCTTTGGTCTGTAGCCAAAATCAGCCTCTCTGAGCATAAATTCCCAATAGTTAAGCACAGAAAGAATAAGCTTTTTATCAAGGCCTTCTGCTGCTTTTTCAAGGCTTTCCTTAACCACCGCAACAAATTTATCTTTATCTTCTGTTTTGCAGTTTTTAGCAATTATACTAAGCACGCACTGATATGTTGTGTTATCGTGCCAGCCTTCTGCCTCTTCGCATATACCGCTTTCGATAAGGGCCTTTTTAACAGGTGATGCATTTGTGTCAAAAAGTATATAAGTAAGTATATCCATACTTATTGACTGAAGAAGGTCTGTGGATTTGCCTGTAACATAGTTAAGAGAAAAAATACTGTCGTTTTCTTTCTTTTCCCCTGCAGACACAGAGTATTTTCCGCATTCGTATGTGCTGAAAGGCTCTGTTAATTCCTTAATATCGGAGCACACTTCTGTTTTTTCATACTTGCTGAGATATTCCCTGTCAAGCATCTCCATGTGCTTTTCAACATCTGTATCGCCGTAGATATAGATGTAGCTGT
>JAFYQL010000151.1 GCA_017547125.1 Bacillota bacterium | reverse complement strand
TTGAAATGGCACACGGTCAGATGCTTGATGACATCAAGATTGCTGTTGAAGGTCTTAAACCAATTAAGTTATATGAAAGACTTGGCGGTATGCTTGTTAAGGTTAGCGAAGCAGAAGAAGCAGCGATTAAAGCTTTAGAGGAGGTGCGCTGAGATGACAACAATTTATGCAAAATCTAAAGCGCTTACAGATGCTGAAATGCATTATTGCCCTGGCTGCCACCACGGTATTGTACACAAGCTTGTAGCAGAAGTACTTGAAGAAATGAATATGACAGACATAGCTGTTGGCGTTTGTCCTGTAGGCTGTGCTGTATTTATGGGCAACTATTTTGAATGTGACATGATTGAAGCTGCTCACGGCCGTGCTCCTGCAGTTGCAACAGCTGTTAAGAGAACACACATGGATGACCTTGTATTTACATATCAGGGCGACGGCGACCTTGCATCAATCGGTGCTGCTGAAATTGTTCACGCGGCTATGCGTGGTGAAAAATTTACTACAATTTTCATCAACAATGGTATTTTTGGTATGACAGGCGGTCAGATGGCGCCTACAACACTTATTGGTCAGAAGGCTACAACAGCTCAGTTTGGACGTACAAAAGAACAGGCTGGTATGCCTCTTAAGGTTTCAGAAATGCTTGCAACTATCGATGGTCTTGCTTATGCTGAAAGAGTTTGTGTGACAGATATGCCAAACCTTATCAAAGCTAAGAAAGCTATCCGCAAAGCGTTTGAAAAACAGATGGCAGGCGAAGGCTTTACATTTGTTGAAGTGCTTTCAACATGCCCTACAAACTGGGGTATGTCTCCACTTGATGCCAACAAGTGGCTTAAAGAAAATATGGCTGCTTACTATCCACTTGGCGTAATTAAGGACAAGGAGGCGGAATAAGTATGAAATATGAAATTATTCTTTCCGGTTTTGGCGGACAGGGTGTTATGTCTATCGGCAAAAACCTTGTTGAAGCAGGTATGGAAGAAGGCCTTTTCGTAACTTGGGTACCATCATACGGTCCTGAAATGAGAGGCGGTACAGCAAACTGTACAGTAATTCTTTCTGATGAGCCTATCGGTGCTCCGCTTGTAGACAACCCTACAGAAATCGTAGTTATGAACCGTCCTTCACTTGCTAAGTTTGAACCTATAGTTGTTCCTGGCGGTACAGTATTTATCAACAGCAGTGTTGTTGAAGACAAGGTTACTCGTGAAGATCTTAAAGCATATTACATTCCTTGTGATACAATTGCTCTTGAACTTGGAAACCCTAAAGTATCAAACATGGTAATGCTTGGTGCATACATTGGTGCAACAGGTGCTTTAAAGCAGGAAACTATTGAAGAAATGATTAAAGAAATGTTTAAGGGTAAGAAAGAAAAGCTTATTCCTCTTAACATTGAAGCACTTAAACGCGGTATGGACGCAGTTAAATAAAAATGACGAAAATCTCGGGATAAAATTCATTATTCCGGGATTTTTTTGTATAAAGTGCGAAAAAATTGCAAATGGCAAGGGGATTATGTGGTTAACATTGACCAAGTTTGTTAAATGATATACAATATAATAGTTGGAAATCAAACGACAAAAGTATTTTATAGGGGGAAATATAAATGCTGTCAGTAGATATGATTAAAAAATTGGACACAATTATTGCAGTTCACGGCTGTGATAAATCCAAAGTTATAGCTATTATGCAGGATATCCAGAAAGAATACAGATATCTTCCACAGGAAAGCCTTTCATACATAGCAGAAAAGCTTGGTGTCAGCGAAGCAAAAGTATATGGCGTTGCAACATTTTACGAAAACTTTTCTCTTGAACCAAAGGGAAAATACGTTATCAAGGTTTGTGACGGTACAGCTTGTCATGTAAGAAAGTCTATTCCAATTCTTGAAGAACTCAGAAAGCAGCTTTCTTTAAGTGCAGAAAAGGTTACAACAGACGACATGATGTTTACTGTTGAAACAGTTTCATGTCTTGGTGCCTGCGGTCTTGCACCTGTATGTATGGTTAACGAAGATGTACATCCGGCAATGACACCTGAAAAGGTAAGAGAAATGCTTGCCGCTATTAAGGAGGCTGAAAGCAAATGAAAATTAAAAGTGTAAAGATGCTTGAGGAACTCAGAGAGATTTATAAAAAGGCTCTTGGAATACAGAAAAAGCAGATTCTTATCTGTGCAGGTACAGGCTGTGTTGCCGGCGGTTCTCTTGTTATTTATGACAGATTAAAACAGATTATTGAAGAAAAAGGTCTTGTATGTGATGTTCAGCTTCAGGAAGAACCACACGATGAATCAATCGGTCTTAAAAAGAGCGGATGCCATGGTTTCTGCGAAATGGGACCACTTCTCAGAATAGAACCAATGGGCTGGCTTTATGTTAAGGTTAAGCCTGAAGACTGTGAAGACATTGTTGAAAAGAGCATTATCGGTGATTTACCTGTTGACAGACTTGTTTATACAGAAAACGGCAAGCCATACTTACAGCAGGAAGAAATTCCTTTCTACAAGAGACAGACACGAGTTGCTCTTGAACATTGCGGTCACATCAATGCTGAGTCAATTGAAGAATACATTGCTGCAGGCGGTTACCGTGCAACAGCAAAGGCTCTTTTTGAAATGACAGGCGAAGAAATTATTAACGAAATTACAGAAGCAGGCCTCAGAGGCCGTGGCGGCGGCGGTTTCCCTGCGGGCAAAAAATGGAGCCAGGTTGCAAGACAGACTTCTGAAATCAAATATATTGTATGTAACGGTGACGAAGGTGACCCGGGTGCATTCATGGACAGAAGTATGATGGAAGGCGACCCACACAGAGTGCTTGAAGGTATGCTTATTGCAGGTATTGCAACAGGTGCACACGAAGGCTACATCTATGTTCGTGCTGAATATCCTCTTGCGGTTGAAAGACTTACAAATGCCATTGCGCAGGCTGAAAAATACGGTCTTCTCGGCAACAACATCCTTGGTTCAGAGTTTGACTTTGAAGTACATATCAGCAAGGGTGCAGGTGCTTTCGTTTGCGGTGAAGGTTCAGCCCTTACAGCATCTATCGAAGGTCACAGAGGTATGCCTAGAGTTAAGCCTCCAAGAACTGTTGAACATGGTCTTTTCTATATGCCTACAGTACTTAACAACGTTGAAACATTCTGTAACGTATGTCCAATTATTCTTAATGGCGCAGAATGGTACAAAGGCATTGGTCCTGATAAAAACCACGGTACAAAAGCATTTGCCATTACAGGTAACGTAAACCACACTGGTCTTATTGAAGTACCTATGGGTACACAGCCTAAAGAAGTTATCTTTGACATCGGCGGCGGAGTTAAGGACGGCGAATTCAAGGCAGTTCAGATTGGCGGTCCTTCAGGCGGATGTCTCTGTCTTGATGCAGGTCATCTTGAAATGTCACTTGACTTTGACTCACTTAAGAAAGCCGGCGCTATGATCGGCAGCGGCGGTCTTGTAGTTATGAACGACAAGACATGTATGGTTGAAGTTGCTCGTTTCTTCATGAGCTTTACTCAGAACGAAAGCTGCGGCAAGTGTGTTCCTTGTCGTGAAGGTACAAAGAGAATTCTTGAACTTCTTGAAGATATCGTTGAAGGCAGAGGTACTCTTGAACACCTTGACCTTATTGAAGAACTTTCAGAAACAATTAAAAATGCTGCTCTTTGTGGTCTTGGAAAGACAGCTACTCTTCCTGTTGTAAGTACACTTAAATACTTCAGAGATGAATATGTTGCTCACGTTGTTGACAAGAAATGTCCTGCAGGTCAGTGTACAGCGCTTCTTAACTACGTTATTGAACCAGAACTTTGCAAGGGCTGTTCAAAGTGTGCTAAGCAGTGTCCTGTTGGTGCAATTACAGGCGAAATCAGAAGTCCGTTTGTAATTGATACAGCTAAATGTATCAAGTGTGGTGCTTGTATCGATAGCTGTAACTTTAAGGCAATTAAGAGAGTTTGATAGGGAAGGGAGTATTTTAAAATGTCAAAATATATGATTATTGACGGAATAAGAGTTGAATTTGACAAGGAAAAGAATATCCTCGAGCTTGTTAGAAAAGCGGGCATTGACCTTCCTACATTCTGCTATTATTCTGAACTTTCTATTTACGGTGCTTGCCGTATGTGTATGGTTGAAGATATGAAAGGCAACATCATTGCTTCTTGTTCTGAGCCTCCAAGAGACAAGATGGAGATCAAAACAAACACATCAAAACTTCACCAGCACAGAAAAATGATTATTCGTCTTCTTCTTGCATCACACGACAGAGACTGTACAGTGTGCCAGAAGAATGCTAAATGTCGTCTTCAGGAGCTTGCTCTTCGTTTTGGTCTTACAGACGTTGAGTTCCCTGGAACAAAGAGAAACGACAAAGTATATGAAATTGATGACAGCTGCCACGCAGTTATAAGAAATCAGAACAAGTGTATTCTTTGCGGCGACTGTGTACGTATGTGCAGCGAAGTGCAGAACGTAGGTGCTATTGACTTTGCACACCGTGGTTCAAACATGGTTGTAAGCCCTGCTTTCGGCAAAAAACTTATTGACACAAACTGTGTAAACTGTGGTCAGTGTGCTGCTGTTTGCCCAACAGGTGCTATCACAATCAAGAGCAATACAAAAGAACTCTGGAAGGCTATTTACAACCCAAATAAGAAGGTTGTGGCTCAGATTGCCCCTGCAGTAAGAGTTGCCCTTGGCGAAGAATTTGGTCTTGCTCCTGGTACAGACTCTATCGGCAAGATTTTTGCGGCAATGAGACGCCTTGGCTTTGATGAAGTTTATGATACTTCAGTTGGTGCTGACCTTACAGTTATGGAAGAAACAAAAGAATTCCTCAAAAAGGTTTCAAGTGGTGACACTGAATATCCGCTTTTCACAAGCTGCTGCCCTGCATGGGTTAAATACTGTGAAACAAAGCACCCTGAACTTATGAAATATGTTTCAAGCTGCAAGTCACCTATGAGCATGTTTGGTGCAGTTCTTAAAAAGTTCAACAAGGAAAAGCTTGAAGAAGAAAGAGAAGTTGTTTCTGTTGCAGTTATGCCTTGTACTGCAAAGAAAATGGAAGCTGCAAGAGAAGAATTTGATCACGCAGGTATCAAGGATGTTGATATTGTAATTACAACTCAGGAACTTGCAAAAATGATTAAGGAAATTGGTATTGTATTTGATGAAGTTGATGCTGAATCAGCTGACATGCCATTTGCTCTTTACAGTGGTGCCGGTGTAATTTTTGGTGTTACAGGCGGTGTTACAGAGGCGGTTATGAGAAGAGTTTACGAAGAAAATACACATGGTATACTTCGTGACATCGAATATACAGGCGTAAGAGGTATGAAGGGCGTTAAAGAATTTTCTGTTCCTTTCGGCGAAGGTGAACTCAGAATTGCGGTTGTAAGCGGTCTTGCTAATGCTGAAGCGCTTATTCAGAAGATTAAAAACAAAGAAGAACACTTTGACTTTGTTGAAGTTATGGCTTGCCCTGGTGGTTGTGTTGCCGGTGCAGGTCAGCCTGAAGCTACAAGAGTTGCAAAAGAAAACAGAGCAGGCGGTCTTTACAGAAGTGACAAGGCTTCTCAGATTAAGAGAAGCCAGGACAACCCTGTAGTTGAGCACCTCTATGATGATATCCTTAAGAACAGAGAAAAAGAACTTCTTCACGTTCACTATCATCACTAATTAAAAATGGTAAGAGAACCCTGAAAAAACGGGGTTCTCTTTTTTTATGGGTATATGGTATACTGATAGAAATATTTTTTTGAAAGGTAACAGAAAATGCAGTATTTTATTTCGTTTCTTGAAGGTATAATTACATTTATTT
>JAFYQL010000150.1 GCA_017547125.1 Bacillota bacterium | reverse complement strand
CTATAACGCTGCCCTTTGTCTGTACTGCACATCCGCAAAATACAAAAATAACTACCAAAACAAGTATCTTTCGCATATTGTCCCCCTTGCATAAATAGTAGATTATATGCTTTAGGGCACAAAAAAAGAAGACCTTATAAGTCTTCTAAAAAAATAAACCCGAGATGCCGTTCCTGTTTTTTGACACCTAGCCTTAGCTAGGTGGGTTTCCGCAGCCAACAGGTCTGCCTTCCTCCGCCCAAAGGGAATTATCTTGAGGCCTGGCATATGTTGTACGTTTAGGAGTCCCGTCAAAAAAATGTAGGTTCAAAATAACAGGTGAGCGCGCATCTCAGGCTATTAACTATTTTATGTTCTTTTTATTAAAAGATGCAACCATTATTATGAAGCCGCCTATAAAAATAAATATATCAGCAACATTAAATATTGGTGCCTTTTTAAACTTTATATAGAGAAAATCTGTAACTTTTCTTTTATAAATTCTTTCGTAAAGATTTCCCAGCGACCCGCCTGCAGAAAATGCAAGACCAAGCTTGAGAAGATTTTCTTCTTTATACGGAAGAAGATACAAAAGATACGCAATAACTGCAACCGTAAATGAAACTGCAACCGACACAACTGTTTTTATGTGTCCGCTGTGTTTGCTAAAAGAAAAGCCGGAATTTTTGACATGCCACAGAAAAAAGTTATTTCTGATAATTTCCTTTTTTTCGCCGACGGCATATTTTTTATTTATATATCTTTTTGTGCATAAATCAGATGTAGCTATTAAAGCAATAATAATTATATAAATCAATGAAAAATTCCTTTTACTTTTTTACAATGCAATTATATGCAATATGCTTATGTTTCTTGCTTTTTCCATATTATAACACATAAATTTCAATATGAAAATATCTATTCACAAATTAAATTCCTTGTATATTTTAATATAAAGTATTATACTATTAAGAGAGTATTTATACAAAACTCATATAATTATATATACACTTGAAAGGTGGTAATTCCAATGGCATTTGTAACAACAAAAGAAATGTTTGCTAAAGCATACGAAGGAAAGTATTCTATAGGTGCTTTCAATATTAACAACATGGAAATCATCCAGGGTATCGTTGCTGCTTGCAAGAAACAGAACTCAGCTGTTATTCTTCAGGTTTCAAAAAGCGCTCTTAAGTATGCTCACCCACTCTACCTTGTAAAGATGGTAGAAGCAGCTGTTGAAGAAACAGGTCTTGACATCGCTCTTCACCTTGACCACGGTCCAGACTTCGAAACATGTAAAGCTTGTATCGAAGCAGGTTTCACATCAGTTATGTTCGACGGTTCACACTATGACTACGAAGAAAACGTAGCAAAAACAAAAGAAGTAGTTGAATATGCTCACGCTCACGGCGTAGTAGTTGAAGCTGAACTTGGTAAGCTTGCAGGTGTTGAAGACGACGTTAATGTTGACGCTGCAAACGCAACATACACAGACCCAGACCAGGCTGTAGACTTTGTTAAACGTACTGGCGTAGACTCTCTTGCTATCGCTATCGGTACAAGCCACGGCGCATACAAATTCAAAGGCGAAGCTAAACTTGACTTTGCCAGACTTGAAAAAATCACAGAAAAACTTGAAGCAGAAGGTATCCACAACTTCCCTATCGTTCTTCACGGTGCTTCAGCAGTAGACCAGGATGCAGTTGCTATGTGCAATGAAAACGGCGGTCAGATTAAAGGTGCAAAAGGTATGCCACTTGAAATGCTCAGAAAAGCTTCATCAATGGCAGTTTGCAAAATTAACATGGACACAGACATCCGCCTTGCTATGACAGCAGCTATCAGAAAAGCATTCAACGACAAACCAGACGCATTCGACCCAAGAGGTTACCTTGGCGATGCTAGAAACTACATTGAAGCTATGGTTGAAAAGAAAATTACAGAAGTTCTCGGCTCAACAGATTCAATGAACTAAAACTTAATACAAAAACTAAAGGGCGGAAATTATTCCGCCCTCTTGTTTTATTCTGCATCATCAAATTCTTCTTCATGTTTTTTTCCGCTTCGTTTTGTGAGTTTTATAATCAGAATTCTTACCCCCGCAAAGCAGATAATAAACCACATTGTCATTTCAATAACTTCAGGGATTTCCTTACCTATAAAGCCAAGAAGAATAATTGCAAATGTAGTTGCACCTATGGTATATGCAATAACTTCTCTTCTGATAAGCTTCTTTTTTTCAGGAAGAAGGTCTGCCATATTAACCTTAAGGCTTCTTGCTCTCAGAAACTGATATATAGCAACAAATATAAATATAATGTATTCAGTAACTACATCTTTTAAATTACCGCCAAGCATAAATATCTTCACAAATATAGATGCTATAAGTATATAAATAATTATTGCTAACATTTCACTTCGTATCTTATTCATCTGTGATTTTACTCTTTCATCTACCATAATTACGCCTCCTTATCCCCAAGCATATTGCCTATTGTTTTCATAATTTCTCTAAGTTCGCTTTCTGTATATGTTTTCTTTTCTTCTTTAGTTTCTTCTTCCCAGAATATCTCATCAAGGGTTTTTCCCAAAGCCTTGCAGATAGCAATGCAAAGATTAAGTGTGGGATTATATTTCCCCGATTCTATCATTCCTATTGTTTGTCTTGTTGCACCAACTTTGTCAGCCAGCTCCTGCTGACTCATATCCATAGAAATTCTTGCAATTTTCATTTTGTTTTTCTTCATCAGTG
>JAFYQL010000149.1 GCA_017547125.1 Bacillota bacterium | reverse complement strand
TCGGGAAGTCCGCCAACATTGTGGTGCGCCTTTACACCGTCACTTTCAAGGATGTCAGGATAAATTGTACCCTGTGCAAGGAATGAAATACCTTCAAGCTTACCAGCTTCTTCGTCAAATACTTTAATAAATTCGCCGCCGATAATCTTTCTTTTCTTTTCAGGTTCTGAAACACCTGCAAGAAGATCAAGGAAACGATCTGTTGCATCAATGTAAATAAGGTTTGCATCAAGCTGATTTCTGAAAACTTCAATTACCTGTTCGCTTTCGCCTTTTCTCATAAGGCCGTGGTTAACGTGAACACATACAAGCTGTTTGCCAACTGCTTTGATAAGAAGAGCAGCAACAACAGATGAGTCAACGCCGCCAGATAAAGCAAGAAGTACTTTCTTGTCGCCTACCTGAGCACGAACTTCAGCAACCTGTTCTTCAATAAACTTTTCTGCTAATTCTACTGTGGTGATTCTCACCATGTCGTCAGGACGTTTGTTGTTATCCATAATATATATCCTCCCATTCCGGTAATATAAAAGTGAAAACTATATCCCTAAATCATATAATTACTAAAATATTATACATTTTTTTATTTTATTCTGCAATATTTTTGTTTTAATAAATATTTCCAAAATACGACTTTTTTCGTAATAATTTTTTTAACTTTTTTTCGTTTTTGTGTATTTTTTACAGTTTATACAATTTATGCTTTTTTTATATTTTTTCTAAATCTTCTTTATAATATCACCAAAAATTATACATATTTGCTTGAAACACAGTTGTATAAGGGGTATAATAAACAGTAGAAAAGTGGGGTTTTTTCGCTTTTCATACGAAATATGAAATGAACGGGGAAAACGATATGAATAGTTTACTTACAGCCAAATATACAGGCATTGTTACTATCGCAACACTTGCCTTAATGCTCACATGTGTGGCTATTATTTTCTACTATCGTACAAATATAAATAAGCTTAAACACTCAGCCTATGATGACACCATTACAGGTAGTCTTTCAGAGGCCGGTTTTTATGTAAAGCTTCAGAAAACAATCGGTTCAAAAGTTGGCAGTTTTGCATTCGTCTCAATGCAGATTAAAGACCTTTCACAGATTGTAAAGACATTCAACACTGATGACCGCATCCGCACTTTGAATTACATTTCTGATGTTCTTTCTGCACAGCTTGGCAACGAAGAATTTGTTTCAAGAACCGGCGAAGACACATTCTTATTCGCTCTCAAGCTTCGTGACCACGACAAAATTTGTGTAAAGCTTAATCTTATCTGCGATGCTTTAAATCGTTTCAACAGCAGCAGAAGCAGCGTATACAGCCTTAACCCTGTTTTCGGCATTTACCTTGCAGCTGACGGCGAAACTATATCCGATATAGAAAACAAAGCAATACTTGCACGTATAAATGCAGAAGCAGAAAACATGTTCTGCTTCTACGACATTATGCTCCGCGAAAAAACAGACAAACTTCGTGAAACAGCATCTTCTATGGAAAGTGCTCTTAACAAACACGAATTTGTAGTTTACTATCAGCCGGTTGTACGTGTATCCGACCGCCGTGTTGTTGGCGCAGAGGCTCTTATCAGATGGCGTCATCCACTTAAAGGTGTGCTTTCTCCTGATATGTTCCTTCCTCTTGCAGAACAGTATCGTCTTATCGAAAATATGGACCGTCTTGTTTTTGAAGATGTATGCACATCTATCTCAATGAGAAACAAAAAGGATCTTGAGCCTTGTCCTGTTTCAGTTAATCTTTCACGTGCATCATTAAACAATGCAGATCTTCCGAAAGAATTATACGACATCTGCTGCAGAATGAATGTTTCTCCTTCACTTATCGAATTTGAAGCAAAAGAACATCTCCTTCTTGAAAACATTGAAAAATCAAAAAGCTTTATCGAAAAGCTTCACTTATACGGTTTCCGTTGTGCAATAGACAATTTTGGTGCATCAAGCTGCTCACTTCAGTTATTGACATCACTTGACATTGACACTCTAAAGCTTGACAAGAGCTTCTTCTCAGGCGGAAACAACAAAAACAACGGCAGACGCATCATAGAAACAATACTTAAACTTGCAGCACAGCTTCACATCCGCACCGTTGCAGAAGGCATCGACAATGTCGGTCAGGTGCAGTATCTTCAACAGGCTGCCTGCGATGCTATACAGGGCTTCTATTATTTCAAGCCTATGAACCTTGACAGATTTGAAGATAAGATATATGACGACAAAGCCCTTGCTTATGCTGATAACCCATCAGAAGGCTTTGAAGAACAGACACAGAAAAAATCTGTGGAAAGACAGTCTCTTGAGCCTGCAAAAAATATCGTTCTTTTCTCATACAACCCAGAAGAAGATACTATCGATTTCTCAGATATTTTCTCACCGGTGCTTGGTAATAAGAAACACTTCGAAGATGCTCTTGCACTTTTCCGTACAACAGACCTTATTCACGAAAACGACCGCAAAGACTTCTTACGTACTCTTGAACGTTGCCAGAGAGAAGACGGATGGATTGAAAACACTCTTCGTTTCTACACATCAGAAGGACGTTATCAGTGGTTTGAGCTTAAGCTTCATCAGGAAGACCATGTTGGCGGTGCCATAAGCGGTACTATGGCAAATATGTCTGCATACGAAAGCGAAGTTAATCGTTGGAAAGAAAAAGCAACACGTGATGCCCTTACAGGTCTCTACAATCGTGAATTCTTTGAACAGAATGTAAGTGCTGCTATCAGCAAAGGCACATATCCTAAAGCAGCCGTACTTTTCATTGACGTTGACAACTTCAAAACTGTTAACGACACATACGGCCACATCTTCGGTGACAACGTACTTTGCTATATGGCAAAACAGCTTATGGGTATATTCCGCCACACAGACATTATCGCAAGATACGGCGGAGACGAATTTGTTGTGTTTGCTCCTTCTATCGAAAAAGAAGTACTTGAAAGCAGACTTAACAAACTCTACTCAACTTTCAAATATCCATACAGAAGCGACAACACAGAATACAATCTTGCAAGCAGTATCGGTGCTGCAATGTATCCTACAGACGGTATGGACTACGAAACACTTCTTGACCACGCTGACTGTGCTCTTTATGAAGCAAAAGAACGCGGCAAAAACTGTTATGTACTTTATGAACCTTATATGCACGGCGAAGAAACCGACAATTCTGAGCCACAGACTGCGGAGGAATAATTTATGCTTTCCTTAGTGCTTGGTATAGCAGGGTTTATATTGTACCTGCTATATGATATAAACAGCTTCACTTCACAAAATCGTCTGCTTGGCTATGGTTTTCTTGGTGGCAGTGTGCTTATAACAATTTCAACTGTTATCGAGCTTATAGGTGCATTTAAACAGAATGCATTTGGCGGTGCAGCAGATATAATACTGATACTGCTTTCAGTTGTATCTTTTGCAATGCTTATATACTGTCTGTTTTTTGCATTGCCTTTTGAAGAAACATACGTTGAACAGACAAACGGCAGAAAAGTATACGACGGCGGTGCTTATGCACTTTGCAGGCATCCCGGTATAATATGCTTTTTCGCATTTTATTTATTCCTTGGGCTTGCTGCTCTTCCTTCAAAGTTTCTGGCTATAGGCATGATTTTTTCATTACTCAATCTACTTTATGCCGCATTCCAGGACAGAGTGACATTTCCAAAATGCTTTACAAACTACGTGGACTATCGTAAAAAAGTTCCGTTTTTGATACCAAACAAAAAAAGTATACGTCAGGCAGCACAAACTTGGGCAAGGTCCGACGGAAAGGATGATATTACTTGAGATTCCAAGAAAAACTTCACGAATATTCAAGAGAAGAAATATGGGAAGAATACTGTGGATTTCTTACTCTCAGCCCAACTGAATTTATGGACATACAAAAACGTCTGCTGGAAGAGCAGATGGATCTCTGGTGTTCCAGTTCACTTGGCCAGACTATTCTGAAAGGAAAAAAACCGGAAACAATTGAAGAATTCCGACAGATGGTACCTCTTACCACATACGAAGACTATGCCCCTATTCTGCTTTCAAAACAGACAAAGGCATTGCCTGGCGAACCTGTATTATGGATCAAAACAACTTGGGAAGGCGGCGTGCACCCTATTAAAACTGCACCTTACACAAAGGCTATGCTCGACACATTCAAGCACAACGTTATCAGCTGCCTTATACTTTCCACAAGCCGTAAGAAAGGCGAATTTGACGTAAGTGTTACAGACCATATGCTTTATGCTCTTGCGCCTCTTCCATACGTAACAGGTCTTCTTCCGCTTCTTTTCAAGGACGACCTTGATATTGAATTTTTACCATCAGTTAAAGATGCCGTTAACATGACTTTCAAAGAAAGAAATATACAGGGCTTCAAGCTTGGTATGAAAAAAGGCATCGAATACTTCTTTGGTCTTGGCAGCGTACTCTACTACGTAAGCCAGAGTGTTTCAAATATGACAAACGGCTCAAAGAAGAAGAAAAGCTTTAAAGAAAAATTATTCAGCGTATCACCTAGAATGATGATCCGCTACACAATTGCAAAGAAAAGATGCCGCAAGGAAAACAGAGAACTTCTTCCAAAAGACCTTTTCCAGCTTAAAGGCTTTTTATGTGCCGGCACAGACAACCGCTGCTACAAAGCAGACCTTGAAAAGATGTGGGGCATTGCGCCTATCGAAATCTTTGCAGGTACAGAGCCAACTTGCATAGGCTGTGAAACATGGAGCCGTGAAGGTGTTTACTTCTTCCCTGACTCATGCTTCTACGAATTCATCCCTGAAGATGAAATGAACAAAAACAGAGAAAACCCTGACTATCAGCCTCGTACTGTTTTATGGGACGAAGTTGTTGCAGGCGGAATATATGAACTTGTTCTTACAGTATTCAAGGGCGGTGCCTTTGCAAGATACCGTGTAGGCGATATGTTCCAGTGTACAGGCATCGGCAGCAAAACTGAAAACAACTCTATTCCTCGTTTCCAGTACATCGACCGTACACCTGAAACAATTGATATTGCCGGCTTCACACGTATAACAGAACGTTCAATAAATCAGGCAATTGAATTGTCACGTCTTCCTATTGAAACATGGACAGCCAAGAAAGAATATTCTGAAAACAACCGTCCATACCTTCACATCTATGTGGAGCTTCAGCGTGACCATCTTATCAACAGCGCAGTAAGTATCCGTATCCTTCAGGACCAGCTTGGTATCTACTTCAGATATCTCGACCAGGACTATGAAGACCTTAAGAAGATACTTGACGTTGACCCATTAAAAATCACTATGCTTAAATGTGGCACATTTGCTACTTACGAAAAGAAATTTGGTACAGCTATCCGCAAAATCAATCCGGACGGCTGTGAAATAAACGACCTTATGGCTTGTCATCAGTCAAACAGTTCGGGAATGGGAGGTACATTAAGTGAATGGATATAGTTGGGTTCCAATTACTGCACTTTTGTGCTATCTGTTTCTGTTTTTAACTTCTTTTTCATCCAAAAAAGAAAACAAGGAAATAAAGTCATTCATGGTACTTATGGTTATAATGATGTGCTGGACAGGCGGTTCATTCGCCATGCGTACACAATTCTGGCCATCAGTTAACTTCTGGCACCATGTATCATGTCTGGGCATATATCTTATAGCTCCCGGCTATTATATGTTCCTTATCGACTTCCTTGAAAAGAAAACTCCAAGCCGCAAAACATTTTTATGGGTTGCAGTTACCGTATTTATGTTTGTCTT
>JAFYQL010000148.1 GCA_017547125.1 Bacillota bacterium | reverse complement strand
TTGAAGTTTACGAAAATACCCTGTGCTGTTTCTGGACGAAGGTATACTGTGTTTTTAGCATCTTCAGTTACACCCTGGAATGTTTTGAACATAAGGTTGAACTGTCTGATATCTGTGAAGTTGTGCTTGCCGCATGTTGGACAGCAGATGTTGTTTTCTTCAATGTAAGCTTTCATCTGTTCGTTTGTCCAGCCGTCAACAACTGCACCAGCCTGGCCGTTTTCAGCCATGTGGTCTTCGATAAGTTTGTCTGCTCTGAATCTTTCTTTACATTCTTTACAGTCCATAAGTGGGTCGCTGAATCCGCCAAGGTGACCTGACGCTACCCATGTCTGTGGGTTCATAAGGATAGCACAGTCAACACCTACGTTGTACTTGCTTTCCTGGATGAATTTTTTCCACCATGCTTTTTTAACGTTGTTTTTAAGTTCAACACCGATTGGGCCGTAGTCCCATGTGTTTGCAAGACCGCCGTAAATTTCGCTGCCTGGGTAAACAAAACCTCTTGCTTTAGCAAGGGCAACAATCTTTTCCATTGTCTTATCTGTTGCTTTCATTTTTTGTTCCTCCTGTATAAAAATATAAGTTTATTCCGACATAAAACAAAAACCCTTCGTCCTCTGTCATTTGTGACAAGGGACGAAAGGTTATTCTTCCGCGGTTCCACCCTAATTGACGTTTATAAAACGCCCTCTTTAAAAATTCCGCTCCAAAGTGCCCTTCACTTGACTATGCTACCCGGATTTCACCGCCCCGGACTCTCTAAAAACAGTTATCAAAGTTACTCTTCTTTTTCACTGCGGACATTATTAACTTCAAGTTTTAATCTATCAAAGGTGACATGCTTTGTCAAGCAACTTCACCAAAATACTGTTTGTGCCATACCAAAAACATGAAAATTGTCCATACCTTACGGCTGTTGTCTTCCTTACCGTTTTTGTGGTCATCAAGTATCTTGACGATTTCATCAACCTTGAAAAATTCCTGCGCTGCTTTGCTTGTAAATGCTTCTTTTACAATGTTGTAATATTTTTCTTCCTTAAGCCAGATTCTGATTGGCACAGGGAAGCCAAGTTTTTTCTTTTCTGCAACCATATCCGGAAGGTATCTGTTTGCAGCGGCACGCATAGCAACCTTTGTGTTTTCCTTTGTAACCTTGTATTTTGTAGGCACTTTTCTTGCCACATCAAATACAACCTTGTCAAGGAAAGGTACTCTTACCTCAAGAGAGTGAGCCATACTCATCTTGTCAGCCTTAAGGAGAATGTCTCCGATAAGCCAGAGATGAATATCGATGTACTGCATCTTTGTTACATCGTCTTTGTCCTTAACCTTTTCGTAAACAGGCTTTGTGATAGACATAGGTGTGTGGTTTGCAGTATATGTTTTAAGCACTTTTTCTCTTGCTTCTTTTGTAAACATATAGGCATTGCCTATAAATCTTTCTTCAACATCCTTGCTGCATCTGATGATATAGTTTTTGCCTTTGAATTTGAAAGGAATCGCCTTTGCAACTACAGCCATGCCTTTTCTGATTGGCTTTGGAATAACCTGCATTGGTCTGAGTGCATCAGGCTCTTTGTAGATATTGTATCCGCCAAAGAATTCGTCTGCACCTTCGCCTGAAAGTGAAACCTTAACGTGCTTTGCGGCAGTCTGGCTTACAAAGTAAAGTGCAATTGCTGATGGATCTGCAAGAGGTTCATCCATATGATACTGAACCTTGCTGATTGTATCCCAGTACTCATCTGTTGTGATAAGTTTTGAATAGTTGTCTATTTCAATCTTTTCTGAAAGAGCCTTTGCAAAATCAATTTCATTATATTTTTCGTAGTCAAAACCTACTGTGAAAGTCTTGTCGCCCTTGAAGCATGATGCAACATAGCTGCTGTCAACACCGCTTGAAAGGAATGAACCAACTTCAACGTCGCTGATTTTGTGAGCCTTAATTGAGTTCTGCATTGCTTCGTCAATTTCTTCCACAAATTCATCAAAACTCTTTGTTTCGTCTGCTTCAAACTTTGGTTCCCAGTATCTTTCAATCTTCATTTCACCGTTTTTGTATGTGAAGCAGTGTGACGGCATAAGCTTGAACACTCCTTTGAAGAATGTTTCTTCAAGCACTGAATACTGGAATGTAAGGTAGTTTTCAAGGGCATCTTTGTTTACTTCTTTTTTAAGGCCAGGATATTCAATAATACTCTTGATTTCGCTGCCGTAAACAAGATTGTCGTTTACCATTGCATAGTAGAAAGGCTTGATACCGAAAAAGTCTCTTGCACCGAAAAGTGTTTCGTTTTTCTTGTCCCAGATAACAAACGCAAACATACCTCTGAGTTTGCCCAGCATATCCTTGCCATACTCTTCGTAAGAGTGTATAAGCACTTCTGTATCTGCATTGTTTTTGAATACATGACCCTTTGCAATAAGGTCTTCTCTGAGTTCCTGATGGTTATAGATTTCGCCGTTGAATGTGATGATAATGTCATCAGTTTCATTGCTCATCGGCTGTGAGCCGTAGTCAAGGTCGATGATACTAAGTCTTCTGAAGCCAAGCGCAACCTTGCCCTCTTCAATATACTGTCCGCCGCTGTCAGGACCACGGTGGAT
>JAFYQL010000147.1 GCA_017547125.1 Bacillota bacterium | reverse complement strand
TTAAAATATTATACCATAATACCAGGATGACATCAAGAAAGTAAAGGTGTTTAGTTGAATTTGAAAAGCGTTGAAAAGCCTTATTTTACTGCATTTTCGGGTGTGAAAAATGGCAAAACTTTTACTGCAGAGGGTTGTTGTTGAAAGTGTACAAAAACCGAACAAATAAATGGTTAATAAAAACAAGAAAAAAAGCTGAAAAATGACGACAATTGTCGTACTTGAATTTCACAATTTTTTGTACAATTAAAGAGTACTATGTTATTTTATGTGCAAAAATAATTTAAATATTTAGGAGGAAAAAGTTATGGCTAAAGAAATTGTAGCAATGCTTCTTGCCGGAGGACAGGGTTCCAGACTTTACGCTTTGACACAGAATTTGGCAAAGCCAGCAGTTCCTTTTGGCGGAAAATATCGAATCATCGACTTTCCGTTATCAAACTGCGTAAATTCTGCTATCGATACAGTGGGAATCTTAACTCAGTATCAGCCTGTTGTGCTTAACGAGTATATCGGCAATGGACAACCTTGGGATCTTGACCGTTTATATGGTGGTGTACATATCCTTCCGCCATACCAGAAGGCTACAGGTTCAGACTGGTTTAAAGGTACTGCAAACGCTATTTATCAGCACATTTCATTTATCGACAGATATGACCCTGAATATGTAATCATTCTTTCAGGCGACCAGATCTGTAAACAGGATTACAGTGATTTCCTTCGTTTCCATAAGGAAAAGAATGCTGACTTCTCTGTTGCCGTTATGGAAGTGCCTTGGGACGATGCATCAAGATTTGGCCTTATGGTAACTGATGAAAACTGCAGAATCACAGAATTTCAGGAAAAACCAAAGCAGCCAAAATCAAATCTTGCATCTATGGGTAACTATATCTTCAGATGGGATGTACTTAAAAAATATCTTATTGAAGATGAAGCAGACCCTGAATCAGAAAATGACTTTGGTAAAAATATTATTCCAAACCTCCTTAAAGATGGCTGCGGAATGTATGCATATCGTTTTGACGGATACTGGAAAGACGTTGGAACAATTCCATCACTTTGGGAAGCAAACATGGAAGTGCTTGACCCTGAAAACAGCGGTATCAACCTTTTCGACAGCAAATGGAAAATCTATAGCCGTAACAGCGGTATGACAGCACATAAGATTTCAGAAAATGCTGTTGTTGAAAACTCTATGATTACAGACGGCTGCAGAATCAACGGTAATGTAAAACATTCAGTTCTTTTTGCAGGTGTTAAAGTAGAAGACGGCGCAGTTGTTGAAGATGCAGTTGTTATGGGCGGCGCAATCATTAAAGCAGGCGCAGTAGTTAAACACTGTATCATCGGTGAAAACGTAGTTATCGGTGAAAATGCAGTTGTAGGCGCTATGCCTGAAAACGGCGAAAACGGCGTTGCAACAGTAGGCCCTGGCGTATATGTAGGCGACAATGCAAAAATCGGACCAAACGCTATGGTTAAAGAAAACGTAAAGGACGGTGAAGAACAGTGGTAAATGCAAATAAAAAAGCAATGGGTATTATTTTCCCAAACAGTTTTGATGCTTATGTTTCAAACATGGTAAATTTGCGTTTAATGGCTTCTTTACCTTTTGCCAGCCGTTACAGACTTGTTGACTTTGTGCTTTCAAGCATGTCAAACTGCGGCATTTCAAACGTAGCAATACTTCCAAACAGAAACTATCTCTCACTTATGGACCACATCGGTACAGGCAGAGAATGGGACCTTGCACGTAAAAACGGCGGCGTACATATTTTCCCACCATTTGCAGAAAATGGCGGCAAAATTTCTTCAGGCAGAGTTGAATCTATAGCAAATATTTTCAGACACCTTAAAGAACAGAAAGAAAAATATGTTGTAATGTGCGATACAAATATTGCAGTTAACTTCGACTTTAATGCAATGATTGAAGCACATATCGCTTCAGGTGCAGATGTTACAATAGCATACAATGAACAGGAACTTCCTGAAACATTTGTAAAATCAGATGAAATCAACAAAGACTTCTATTACTCATTCGACCTTGAAGACGGAAGAGTTAAAGAAATACATGTTAACCCAACTGAAGGCGTAAATAGCTTATCAATGAATATCTTTGTTATCGACAGAGAACTTCTTATCAAGCTTGTAAAGGACGCGTATGACCATGGTTTAAGACACTTTACAAAAGACGTTCTCTGGAGACATAAAGACGAATTAAATATTCAGGGATACAAATACGAAGGCTATGTTGTCCGTATCTTAGGCATCAACAGCTACTTCGATGAAAACATGAAGCTTCTTGATGACAAGAATCTTGATGCATTATTCGGCAGCGATCACATCTATACAAAGGTAAGAGATGACAACCCAACAAGATATATTCAGGGCTCAAAAGCAAAGAATATAATGGTTGCAGACGGTTGCGTTATTTAAGGTGAAGTTGAAAACAGCATTCTTTTCCGCGGAGTTAAAATCGGTAAGGGTGCAAAGGTTAAAAATTGTATCTTAATGGAAGATTCTGTGGTTGAAGAAGGCGCAGAAGCAGAATATGTTATTACAGACAAACAGGTAGTGATTTCTGCCGGCAAAACAATGAAAGGCACAGACACTTATCCTATTTACATAATGAAAAACTATACTGTATAATTTTGGTTTTTTAAAATATATCTTCCCATGGTAAGATAAAATAAACTGAACCAATTTTAAAGTGATAATAAAAAAACAGGAGGAGTTTTTATGAATAAACTTGACTTAATGAAAAAAGCTAATGATATCAGAAAAGATATCATCACAGCTGTTCATGCTGCAAAAGCAGGCCATCCAGGCGGTTCATTATCAGCAGCAGACATCTACACTTATCTTTACTTTGTAGAATTAAATGTTGACCCTGCTGACCCTAAAAAAGCTGACCGTGACAGATTTGTATTATCAAAAGGTCACACAGCACCTGGCTTATATGCAGCACTTGCTGAAAGAGGTTTCTTCCCTGTAGAAGACCTTAAAACACTTCGTCACACAGGCTCATATCTTCAGGGTCACCCAGATATGAAACACATCCCTGGTGTTGATATGTCAAGTGGTTCACTTGGACAGGGTATATCTGTTGCAGTAGGAATGGCTCTTTCTGCAAAGCTCTCAAATGAATCATATAGAGTATATACTCTTCTTGGAGATGGTGAGATTCAGGAAGGTCAGGTTTGGGAAGCAGCTATGCTTGCAGGCCATAGAAAACTTGATAACCTTGTGGTAATTGTAGACAACAACAACCTTCAGATTGACGGTTGCATCGCTGATGTAAACTCACCATATCCAATCGACAAAAAATTTGAAGCATTTAACTTCCATGTAATCAACATTGATGGTCATGACTTTGATCAGATTGAAGCAGCTTTCAAAGAAGCAAAAGAAACAAAAGGAATGCCTACAGCTATTATTGCAAAAACATTAAAAGGCAAAGGCGTTTCATTTATGGAAGACAAAGCTGCATGGCATGGTGCTGCTCCTAATGACGAACAGTTTGCAGTAGCTATGGCTGATTTAGAGAAAGTGGGTGAAGAATTATGTCAGATGTAAAGAAAATTGCAACAAGAGAAAGTTACGGCAATGCACTTGCTGAATTAGGTAAATTACATGATGATATCGTTGTTCTTGATGCTGACCTTGCAGGCGCAACAAAAACAGCTATTTTCCAGAAAGCATTCCCAGAACGTTTTATCGACTGCGGTATTGCAGAAGGTAACATGATGGGTGTTGCTGCAGGTATTGCTACAACAGGTAAAGTTCCATTTGCAAGTACATTTGCTATGTTCGCAGCCGGCAGAGCTTATGAACAGATCAGAAACTCAATTGGTTATCCAAAGAACAACGTAAAAATTGGTGCTACACATGGCGGTATCTCTGTAGGTGAAGACGGTGCCAGCCACCAGTGTAACGAAGACCTTGCTCTTATGAGAACTATTCCTGGCATGACAGTTATCTGTCCATCAGACGACGTTGAAGCAAGAGCTGCTGTGTTTGCTGCATATGAACACGAAGGTCCTGTTTACATGCGTTTTGGTCGTCTTGCAGTTCCTGTAATTAATGACAACCCAGATTATAAATTTGAACTTGGCAAAGGTATCGTTTTAAGAGAAGGTAAAGATGTTGCTATCATCGCTAACGGTCTTGAAGTTGCTGAATCTCTTGAAGCAGCTAAAATGCTTGCAGAAGACGGTATTGATGCAAAAGTTATCAACATCCATACAATCAAACCACTTGATGAAGAACTTGTTATTGCTGCTGCAAAAGAAACAGGCAAAGTAGTAACAGTTGAAGAACATTCAATTATCGGTGGTCTTGGCGGCGCAGTTTGCGAAGTTTTATCAGAAAAATGCCCAACACCAACACTCAGAATTGGTATCAAAGACGTATTTGGCGAATCAGGTCCTGCTAAAGAACTTATTGCAAAATATGGTCTTGATGCAAAGAGCATTTATGACGCAGTAAAGAACTTTGTAAAATAATTGTAGTGTGAAAATACAAGGAGTGCAGACTATGTATTTAGATGATTATAAACGCTGGAGCGAATTTCAGTTAGAAGACCCGGCTCTTACAGCTGAACTTGAATCAATAGCCAACAACGAAGAAGAAATTAAAGAAAGATTTGCAGTTGCTCTTAAATTTGGTACTGCAGGTCTCCGTGGTGTTTTAGGTGCGGGTTCAAACCGCATGAACATCTACGTAATCCGTCAGGCTACACAGGGCCTTGCAAACTGGGTTAAAACTCAGGGCGGAAACCAGCTTGTTGCAGTTAGCTACGACAGCCGTATCAACAGTGATGTTTTTGCAAAAGAAACAGCTAAAGTTTTAGCAGCAAATGGTATTAAAGTTCGTATTTACGATGCACTTATGCCTGTTCCTGCACTTAGTTTTGCTACACGTTACTATGAAGCAAACGCAGGTGTAATGGTTACAGCATCACACAACCCTGCAAAATACAACGGCTATAAGGCATATGGTCCTGATGGCTGCCAGATGACAGACGAAGCAGCTAACGTTGTATATGCTGAAATCCAGAAAACAGACATCTTAACAGGTGCTAAAATTATGGATTTTGAAGAAGGCATCAAAGAAGGTCTTATTGAATATGTAGGCGATGACTGTAAAGAAGCTCTTTATGAAGCTATTGAAAAATGTAGCGTTCGCCCAGGTCTTTGCAAAACAGCAGGTCTTAAGCTTGTTTACTCACCACTTAACGGCTCAGGTCTTGTTCCTGTAATGCGTATTCTTGACGACCTTGGTATTGATGATGTTACTATCGTTCCTGAACAGAAATATCCTGATGGAAACTTCCCAACATGTCCATATCCAAACCCTGAAATTTTCGAAGCATTACGTTTAGGTCTTGAACTTGCAGAAAAAGAAGGCGCTGACCTTATGCTTGCAACTGACCCTGACGCTGACCGTGTAGGTATCGCTATGAAGTGTCCTGACGGCACATACGAACTTGTTTCAGGTAATGAAATGGGTGCACTTCTTCTTGACTACATCTGTGCAGGCCGTATTGAACAGGGCACAATGCCTGAAAAACCAGTGGCAGTTAAGTCTATCGTTTCAACACCACTTGCAGATGCTATTGCAGAAAACTATGGCGTTGAATTACGTAACGTTCTTACAGGTTTCAAATGGATTGGCGACCAGATTGCTCAGCTTGAAGCAGCAGGCGAAGTTGACAGATTTATCTTCGGCTTTGAAGAAAGCTACGGCTACCTTGCAGGTCCTTATGTTCGTGACAAAGACGCAGTTGTAGGCTCAATGCTTATCTGCGAAATGGCTGCATACTACAGAAGCATCGGCTCATCAATCAAACAGAGATTGGAAGAACTTTATGCTAAATATGGCCGTTATCTTAATAAAGTTGACAGCTTTGAATTCCCAGGTCTTTCAGGTATGGATAAGATGGCGGGTATTATGGAAAACCTTCGTCAGAATCCGCCAACTGCATTTGGTGAATACAAAGTAGTTAAGGCTCTTGACTATAAGAAGAGCGAAGAAACTGGTCTTCCAGCAGCAAATGTTCTTATCTACACACTTGAAGGCGGCGCAACAGTTATCGTTCGTCCATCAGGTACAGAACCAAAGATTAAGACATACTTTACAACACTTGGTAAAGACCTTGCAGAAGCTCAGGCACAGAAAGATGCTCTTGCAGAAGCATTAAAACCACTTCTTTCATAATTAAAACTAAAAGGCAATAGTTTATCTATTGCCTTTTTTGTGCAAAAAAAACAGGTGCCGTACTACGTAATGTAATATCGGCACCATTTTTTATTTGTATGTTTTTATTATGTTTTCAACTGATGCAAGGTCTTCTGCGGACATCTCCTTTTTGGAAATAATACTGTGCTTTCCTTCGCTTGTGAAGTAGATAAAGCTATTGTCTGTTTTTATTTTTTCTATTGTGCTCCAAGGATATGGAGTGAGTTTGTTTTTAATGCTTAAGTTAATTCCGCGCTCTGAAATTGTGTAGTCCATATATTCAATTTCTGCTGCTTTGAAGTATTCTGCAAGCTTGCGGTAAAGTTTTATTTCGGCGCCCTTGATGTTTGTGTATAAAAGTATGGAGCCGAAAATGATGAAAACAGATGATCTCAAAATGATTTTTAAAAATGATTCTGTTTCCATATATTTAAGAAAATATCCATATGTGTTAAGTGATGCTAAAGTGGTTACAATTATGCAAAGAATAAGAGTGAATAATTTTTTTGAGGCACTCTTTTTCTGAAAACTCATGTGATATTTTGTCAAAGATTTAATCAATTTTTTATTTATTGTTGTTCTGCAATTTATCATTTTTTCCTCCATATAAGTTATAAT
>JAFYQL010000146.1 GCA_017547125.1 Bacillota bacterium | reverse complement strand
GTTAAAAAAATGATTGAAGCCCAGGAAAAACAGATGGCGGGTAAATAATATTATATGCACTTTGCAAAGAAAAAAACGAGAACTTAACAGTTCTCGTTTTTTTATACTTCATAATCTTTAGATAGGGTAGTTTAGATTAGTAGTTTTCTGCGTGTACTTCGAAATAGCTCTGTGAGTAGCTGCAAACCGGACATACTTCAGGAGCTTTCTTGCCCATTACAAGGTGTCCGCAGATACGGCATTCCCACATAGCTTCTTCGCCTTTTTCAAATACTTTCTGCATTTCAACGTTGTTGAGAAGTTTGCGATATCTTTCTTCGTGTGATTTTTCGATAACGCCTACTTTGCGGAATTTTTCAGCAAGTTCGTGGAAGCCTTCTTCATCAGCTTCTTTTGCCATTCTGTCGTACATGTCTGTCCATTCATAGTTTTCGCCTTCAGCTGCAGCAAGAAGGTTTTCTGCTGTTGTGCCGATGTGACCAAGTTCCTGGAACCAAACACGAGCGTGTTCCTGTTCGTTGCGTGCTGTTTTAAGGAAGATTTCTGCAAGCTGTTCATAGCCTTCCTGCATAGCAACATTTGCGAAGTATGTGTATTTATTTCTTGCCTGGCTTTCACCTGCGAAAGCTTCAAGAAGGTTCTTTTCTGTCTTTGTACCTGCGTAGATGTTTTTGCTGTCTTTTGGTTCTTCAATTTTTTCAAAAACAGATGCAGGCTGCTTGCATAATGGACACTTGAAATCATCTGTTAAAGGTCCTTCATGAATGTAACCACAAATTTTGCAACGATATTTTTCCATAATTTTTCCCCCTAATTCATAACTTCTGTCTGTATATATAGTGTGCAGCATTTTTTCTGCAAGATCACTCAACGGTGTTCCGTAAAATTCAGCGTAAAGCTGTTTGATTTCTTCATTTTCGTGGCTTGTGCGAAGAGTCATTTCATCATCACGTTTGTATAAGCCGTCAATTCTCTTTTTACGAAGCTCGTCGCCTTTAAGAAGAGTGCCTTTTGGCTGACCGCCGCCGCCGATGCATCCGCCAGGACAAGTCATAACTTCTATAAAGTGATATTCTGCTTCGCCGTTCTGAAGTTTTTTGATTACTTCAGATGCTGATTTTGTTCCGTAGATAATGGCTGCTTTAAGCTTGAGACCGCCAATTTCAACTTCAGCTTCTTTAACACTTTCAAGGCCTCTTACAGGCTGAAGGTTAAGGAAGTCTGCAGGAGGAACATCGCCTGTGATGAAATGGTATGCAGTACGGAGTGCTGCTTCCATAACGCCACCTGTGTTGCCGAAAATTACGCCGGCACCAGAAGCTTTGCCCATAAGTGAATCATAAGCAGAATCTTCAAGAGCAGCAAAGCTGATGTTTTCTTCCTTTGCCCATTTGGCAAGTTCTCTTGTTGTTATAACATAATCCATATCTCGCATGCCTTCGATGCCAAGGTATTTGCTTGCAGCGTTCATTTCTTCACGTCTGATTTCAAATTTTTTGGCTGTACATGGAGTTACGGCAACGTTAACTATCTTTGTTGGGTCAATGCCCATCTTCTTGGCAAAATATGTTTTCACTGTAGGGCCCTGCATGCCGATAGGGCTTTTTGCTGATGAAAGGTTATCGAGCATATCAGGATGATAGATTTCAGCGTATTTTACCCATGAAGGACAGCAGCTTGTAAACTGAGGAAGAGGTGCAGTATTTTTTGTAACTCTTTCAATAAGCTCGCTTGCTTCTTCAATAATTGTAAGGTCAGCTGAAAAGTTTGTATCAAGAACGTATGAAGCACCAAGTTTTCTTAAAAGGGCTACCATTTTTCCCTGAACAAAGCTTCCGTCAGGCATATCAAATTCTTCGCCGAGAGCAATACGTACAGATGGTGATGTGTTGAAGATTACAACCTTTTCAGGGTCTGCAATTGCTTTTTTAACATCAGGATATTCGTATTTTTCTGTAATGCTTGAAACTGGACATACATTTGCACACTGACCGCAATTGATACATACTGCAGTATTGTTTGTGTTTTCCAACTTGTATGTGTTGTGAACGCCTATATAATTGGAGCATATTTCTTTGCACTGTCCGCATTTGATGCAAAGGGATTCAATTCTTTCAATAGAAGGATTGTTAAGCTCAATAGGAACTCTGATATCCATAGACATATGCTTCATATATTTGCCTCCTTTAATGAAATATATTTTGCTTGCTGATGTATTTTATTATAACACAACTTTTGAATTTGTAAAGATATAAAATAATAAATATTAACGGAAAATGATTATTGTTTAAAATAAAACTGAAAAAGGGGCGCTGCATAAGTCTAAAAGAATGTAATAGATATATGTATATACAAGTGTTTTTTCACTTATATGCCGAAAAAACTATAAAAATGTGCGGAGCAATGTAGAAACAAAGTTAAATATTTCATTCACTGTAATATTTAACAAAAAAACGATTGAAATTTTGTTGAAGTGTGTTATTGATAGGGTTTTTGCTGTGTGCTAACATGAAAGTGCAATGTAATATTTTTCAATGGATGTAATTTATTGCAGAAAATAATGTTTTTAGG
>JAFYQL010000145.1 GCA_017547125.1 Bacillota bacterium | reverse complement strand
GCCAAGAGGAGTTTCAAACAGAAAATCTTTGCCTTTGAGATAATGCTCAAAAAAGCTGATTTTTGATTTTATAAATCTCTTTCCGCCGCATACAAACTCGTTTTCTGTTTTAAGGTCGGAGCAGAGAGCCTGCTTGTGATTTGTTGGAGAAATTATAAAAAGGCTTTTTTCTCGGATTTGCGGGTTTATATTTCGCCAGCATCGAACCATACCTTCAAGGTGCGGGTCGTACCATCCGCCGTGGAAAAGTACAGGAATGTTTATGCTGCCCACTGTTTCAGGCACAAGTGCATAAGCTCCTTCTGTCCATGCAGGCGAATCTTTGTAAACACCTTCAAGCCAGCTGCGATACCAAGGCATACGTACACCGAGAATTTCTGTGTCTGCAGTAATAGGCGGTCTGTGAGAAAGAAACTTTTCGTAAAGTTCATCAGGTGCACAAGGAAGAGTGCGCATACCTGTATTATATGCGGTCCAGCCTGTATATGCTTCAAAGTGGAAAACTCCGTTTGTAAAAAGCATTTCATACCTGTATGGTGAAAGGTTTTCGATGTTAAGCACCTTAACCTTTTCGGGAAGACTGTCTGCCATAAGAAGCTGACAAAGTGATACGTATGAAGAGCCAGTGAGCGCTATATTGTCACACCAAGGCTGATTGGAAATAAAATTGAGAGTGTCGATGCCGTCTTCTCTTTCGTTTTCGGCAGGCATCCATTCACCTCCGCTTTTCCCGCATCCGCGGCAGTCCTGAGCAACACATATATATCCGTAAAATGCCATTTCAAAAAAGAAACGAAGAGAATAGATAGTGTACGGTGTTCTTGAAACTATTACAGGAAGCTTTTCGTAATTTCCAACGGGAAATGCACCATAGCAGGCAAGAATTATCCCGTCACGCATCTTAACTGAAAACTCTCTTATTTCAATTTCGTTAAAAACAGGCGTAATTGGTATTTCGTCTGTTATCTCTTTTATATATGTTTTTTTAATTATGTCTTCAAATTTAATTTTCATAATCAATTCCTCGCATTAAAAAAGGTGCCGGTATCCGACACCTTAATTTTATAATATGAGAGCAAAAATAGGAAGAGTGAAAAGACAAAGTACTGTTGAAAGCATAACGCCTTTTGTGGCAAAGTCTACGTCGCTGTTGTATGTCTGCGAAACTATAACAGTAACTGATGCTGCAGGCATGCCCTGCATAAGTATGAAAACAATGCCGAAAAGTGATGTGTCTTTAAGAAGTACCCTTACTATAAGATATGCAATTGCCGGCATAATGATAAGTCTTATAAAGCAAAGCACATAAATTCTTTTGTCGCCTGCAAAGTCTTTTAATGAAAGTTCGCCAAGACGGCTGCCGAGAACAAAAAGTGCAAGCGGTGCAGTTGCAGTTGAGAAATAGTTGACCGGTGTGGCAATAAATGACGGAAGTGAGATGCCTGCCACAAAAAGTATGATGCCTATAACAAGGGCAAGAATAGGCGGGCTTGACAAAAGCTCTTTGATACTGAACTTTGACTGTTTGCCTGCTGCCCAGGCAATAATTGAAAATACAATGCTGTAGCAGAAAATATCGCCCACAATTTCGCAGGCTGATGCATAAAACATACTTTCACTGCCATAAAGCTGATTGATAAGCGGTATGCCCACAAAGCCTGTGTTTGGCACCATAAGCATACAAAGTGCAAGAGAAAGCTGCTTTCTTCCAAAGCCAAATGCTTTTACAAACATAATTGAGGCAAGTGTTGCCACAACAAGCATAGGAAGCCATAAAACAAATGTCTTTCCAAGTTCAAGAAGAAGGTCTTTGCTGTATGGCACCTGAAGAGAATGAATTATAAGTGCCGGAATGCAAAGATTGACTGTAAAGTATGAAAGTCCTTCGTAAAATGCATTCTGAAAAACCTTCATTTTTTTGAGTACAAAGCCCGGCATAATCATAACCATAATCATAGCCAGAGAATTGATAATTTCACTAAACCCCATATTTATAACCTCTTAATTAAAGTATATTAAAGTACATTTTTAAACCATGCAGATGCAATTATACTAAAAATGTTTGTTAATAGCAATGGTCAGAGGTGTAATTGTTCAAATGGTCGGACAAATTTTTGGTACTATTGCCGACAGGTGTTTTGTTGTAAAAGGTCGGACAATATGGTATAGTTTTAATATGCGTAATAGCATCAAATTTTAGTTTATATAAATGAGGAGGCACAAAAATGGGAAAAAGAAGTGATATCACAACTAAAGGTCTCGAAAGAGCAACTCATAGAGCTCTTTATTACTCAATGGGTATTCTTGATGAAGAACTTGAAAAACCTATTATTGGTATTGTAAACTCACAGAACGAAACAATGCCTGGCCACAGACATCTTGACTCAATTGCAAAAGCAGTTAGAGAAGGTGTTATCGCTGCAGGCGGTACTCCAATTGAATTCCCTACAATCGGTATCTGCGATGGTATCGCACAGGGTAACTACGGTATGCACTATCCTCTTGCAAGCCGTGAACTTATTGCCGACACAGTTGAATGTATGATGAACGGTCACAGCTTTGACGCTATGGTTATGATTCCTGACTGTGACAAAATCACACCTGGTATGATTATTGCAGCTGCAAGACTCGATGTTCCAACAATCATCGTTTCAGGCGGTGTTATGATGACAGGCTGCATGGACGGCGAAAAAGTTGGCTATACAGACCTTATGGAAGCTTCAGGTCTTGTTCAGAGAGGTATCAAAACTCCTGAATGGCTTGACAAACTTGAACACCATGCTCTTCCTGGATGCGGCGCTTGTAACCTTCTTGGTACAGCAAACTCAATGAACTTCCTTACAGAAGCTCTTGGCCTTTGCTTACCTGGCGCAACAGCTCTTGCAACAAGCGGCAGAAAGATTGCCCTTGCTAAGAGAACTGGTATGAAGATTATGGAACTCTACGAAAAGAACATTACAGCTAAACAGATCATCACAGCTGAAGCTATCCACAATGCTCTTGTAGTAGATATGGCTATCGGCGGCAGCTCAAACACAATGCTTCACTTTGCAGCTATCTGTAAAGAAGCAGGTCTTGACTTTGACTTTGACGAAGTTGAAAGAATTGCGGCAGCAACTCCTCACCTTGTTAAACTTAAACCAGCTGGTTTACACTATCCACAGGATTTTGATAACGCAGGCGGCGTAACAGCTCTTATGGCGAGACTTAAAGAATATGGTCTTCTTAAAGACTGTCTCACAGTAACAGGCAAAACAGTATTTGAAAACATCGAAGGCCACGAAGTTATTGACGAAGACGTTATCAGAAACACAGAAACAGCATACAGTCTTAAGGGCGGTCTTAAGATCCTCTATGGTAACCTTGCTAAAGAAGGTGCCGTATGTAAAGTTGCCGGTGTAGTTCCAGAAATGATGCACCATACAGGTCCTGCAAGAGTATTTGAACAGGAAGAACCTGCAGTTGCAGCTATTTACAATGGCGAAATCAAACCTGGCGATGTTGTAGTAGTTAGATACGAAGGTCCAAAAGGCGGCCCTGGTATGAGAGAAATGCTTACAGCAACATCAGCAATCATCGGTATGGGTCTTGGCGCATCTGTTGCTCTTATCACAGATGGTCGTTTCTCAGGTGCAACTCGTGGTGCGGCTATTGGTCACGTTTCTCCTGAAGCAGCTGAAGGCGGTCTTATTGCGTTTATCGAAGACGGCGACCAGATTGCTATCGACCTTGAAAAAGGCGAAGTTACACTCCTTGTTGACGATGCAGTTATCGAACAGAGAAAACAGGGTTGGGAACCACGTAAACCTAACGTAAAACCAGGCAGCTACCTTGACAGATATTCAAAACTTGTAACATCTGCTATGGCTGGTGCGGTTTTCAAAAGATGGTAATTAATTTATAAAACTTCAGGTAAGGCTTTATGCCTTACCTGTTTTTTTGTGCTCAAAAGGTGTATTATGTACTTATATAAAGCAAAGGAAGGTGTTTCTGAATGAGTGAAATGAAAATAAGCTGTATGAACTGTGCCGTAACTGCCTGCCAGAAAGCAGATAAGGAAAAATATCCGCCTTTCTGCCCGACAAAAAATATGGACGAAAAGCTTCATAATGCGGTACTTGAAAAATATAATGACGAAGAAAACAGAAAAATAGCCTGTGTTTCCGCATCTGTTGAAGGCGACTATTATTGTCAGCTTACACGAGCAGAAGAAATACTTGTTTTTGCCAAAAGAATGGGATATAAAAAGATAGGCATTGCAAATTGTGTGGGGCTTATAAATGAGGCACGTATTTTTGCAAAAATGGCAGAGAAAAACGGCTTTGACGTGGTTATGGTTTCCTGCAAAATTGATGCAGTAGAAAAAAGCGTTATCGGAGTTGAAGATGCACAGAAATTAAATAAGGGCTGCGGACATGAATCTATGTGCAACCCTGTTATGCAGGCTGAGTTTTTAAATAGCCACAATACAGAGCTTAATGTTATAGTTGGCCTTTGCGTAGGTCACGACAGTCTTTTTATAAAACATAGTAATGCCATAATAACAAATCTTGTTACAAAGGACAGAGTTCTTGCGCATAACCCTGCGGCGGCTCTTTATAACAGTACATCATATTACAAGCGTCTGCTTGAGGGAAATGTTCCTGACTAAACGCCAAGGCTGCATATCAAGGTGCTCTTGTTTGCAGGCTATATTTTTGCACGCAAACCGTGTGACTTCAAAGAAAAACAAATGTCTTTGGATAAAGGGCAAATGTGACAAAAAAAGGTATACAATTTTAGTTTATATGCTAATTGAAAGTCGCTTTGCTTTGGTGTAGTATATGTGCATCAGCAAAATATAACAGATGAAGATGGCAGGAACTTTGGTGACTGTCAACGGATGTGACTCTGGAGAAGCTTGCTTATGCAAGGGCCGAAGGGGCAAATACCTATGGTATAAACTCTCAGGCAAAAGGACAGAGACAAAGCGCTTTTGTATATACAAAAGTTTGGTTTTTGTTTTCTCAGTGGAATCCGATTTATCTGATTCCATTTTTTTATTGCTGGAAAATCCAAAATGATGGGAGATATGAATTATGTGGGAATCAATTAATAACTTATTAGTAACAATCGACGACTTAGTATGGGGTGTGCCTCTTATCGTGCTTATTATGGCCGGCGGTCTTTTACTTACTATCAGAATTGGGCTTCTTCAGGTGCATAAACTTCCATTAGCTCTTAAATGGATGTTCAAAAACGAAGATGACGGCGAAGGCGAAATTTCTTCATTTGGTGCTCTTTGTACAGCACTTTCAGCTACTATCGGTACTGGTAACATCGTAGGTGTTGCAACAGCAGTTTGCGCCGGCGGTCCTGGTGCTCTTTTCTGGATGATCGTTGCTGCATTCCTTGGTATGGCAACAAAATATGCAGAAGGTCTTCTTGCTGTTAAATACAGAGTTATTGACGAAGAAAAGCACTCTCTTGGTGGTCCTTTCTACTATATCGAAAAAGGTATGGGCAAAAACTGGAAATGGCTTGCTAAACTTTTCGCTGTTTTCGGTGTGCTTGCAGGTCTTCTTGGTATCGGTACAATCACACAGGTTAACGGTATCGTATCAGCAGCAGTAAACTTCTTTGACCCTAACATGGCATATACTCTTACAATTCCAACTATCGGTACATATTCATGGGTAGTTGCAGTTGCATCAGTTCTCGTAACATTCTGTGTAGCACTCGTTCTTATCGGCGGTGTTAAGAGAATTTCAAAAGTAGCAGAACTTATCGTTCCTTTCATGGCAGTTATTTACGTAATTTGCGGCATTCTTATTATCGTTACAAATATCGACAAGGTTCCTGGTGCTATCGGAACAATTATTGAAGGCGCTTTCAATCCAAGAGCAATCACAGGCGGTGCTGTTGGTTCTATGATGGTTGCAATGCAGAAGGGTGTTGCAAGAGGTATCTTCTCTAATGAATCTGGTCTTGGTTCAGCGCCTATCGCAGCAGCTGCAGCGCAGACAAAAGAACCTGTACGTCAGGGTCTTGTTTCTATGACAGGTACATTCCTTGATACAATCGTTATCTGTACAATGACAGGTCTTTCAATCGTTATCACAGGTGCATGGCAGGTTGAAGGTCTTGAAGGTGTTCAGGTTACAACATACGCATTCCAGCATGGTCTTCCATTTGCATCAAGTACATCATCATTCATTCTTATGATCTGTCTCGTATTCTTTGCTTTCACAACAATTCTTGGCTGGGACTACTACTCAGAAAGATGTCTTGAATACCTTGTTGGTGACAAAGACCACGGTTCAATCAAAGTTTACAGATGGCTTTATATCATCGCTGTATTTATCGGTCCTTACCTCACAGTTTCAGCTGTTTGGACAATTGCCGATATCTTCAATGGTCTTATGGCATTCCCTAACATGATTGCACTTTTCGCATTAAGCGGTGTTGTAGCTAAAGAAACAAAAGATTTCTTCAAGAGATACAAAAATGGTGAAATCAAATAAATAAAAAAATAAAAGAACCTTGAATTTTCAAGGTTCTTTATTTTTGAATTAAAAACGGCTGATTAACAGCCTAAACCGTACATCTGGCAGATAAGTTCCCAGAGTAAACTACAATCAAAGCTAAACATTTTATTGACCTCCTTGATATGTATTTGCCTCGCGAAGACAATAAAAATTGTAACTTGTTTGGGTTTGCATTGCAAATGTAAATACTGTTAATGAATTTTAAGGATTATTTGTTTTTGTTTTCCATATATTCGCTGTTTTTTGAAGCAATCCATTTTGCAGCAGCATCAAGTCCTTCTTCAGAAAACTCAAAGCTTTCGCAAACTTTGTTTTCGGCTTTTTCAAAACAAGTGTCACTGTATGTGTAAACAGTAAGCACGTTGTTTTGTTTGTCGGGCACAATGCGGTAACGGAATTCGTCGCCTATAGTGCCTGTGAAAAAGTTGCCTTGTGTAAAGTAATAAAAATTTATATAATGTTTAATATTATCGTATGCAGAGTTAAAAAGCATTTTAAAAACCTCCCTATGATAAGTGTATTATAAAATAAACAGGGGCATTTTTTCAATATCAACGCACAAGTGTTAACAAATATGCAGTTGATTATTTTTATTTTGGGTATTATTATTAGTGTTTAGATGAAATGTGCAGAGGTAGAGACCCTATGATAAGACAGGCAGAGTTTAAAGACAAACTTCAATTCAGAAAGCTTTGGGATATATGCTTTTCTGACAGTAAAAACTTCAGAAACTGGTTTTTTGAAAACCGTTTTATACCTTCATATTCTGTGTGCGTTGAAGAAGATGGCCAGATTGTTTCTGAAATGCAGTCTATGCCATATAATATCAAGGTGAGAGACTCTGTGCTTGACGGCACACTTGTGGCGGGGGTATGTACACTTCCTGAGCATACAAAAAAAGGTCACATGAATAATATGTACAGATATTACCTGAACCTTATGTATGAAAAAGGCGTATCTGTTAATGTTAATACTCCGGTTTCCATAGCAACATACAGAAAAGCCGGGCTTTACACAACAAGTGACACATCTTTTATCTATATCGAAAAAAGCCTTGGCTGCGATTGTGAAGAAACAGTTTCAGCGGATATGAAAGAATACGAAAGTATGCTTTATGAGTGCTATATAAATGCCGCAAAAAGATATAGCGGTATAATTTATCGCTCAATGGCAGATTTTCGCCTTAAATGTGATGATTATTCTGCAGATGGCGGCAAATGCCTTGCATATATAAGTGACGGCAAATGCCTTGCTTATGCAATTTATTATAATATGGAAGAGCTTCTTTATGCAGAAGAGGTGATATCTGCCGATGAAAAAGATGAGCAGATAATTGTCGATGCACTTACAGAACTGGGCAAAGGAAAAAAGGTTACAATAAAGCTTCCGCCTGACAGTAAAGCGACAAGTACACAGGGCAAAAAAGAAACATCTGAAAGAAACGTGGGCACAATAGTCAATGTTTCAAAGGTGCTTAAGTCTGTTGGCAAAGGTCTTGAAAATACTATCTGCATAACAGAGTCTGTTATTGAAGAAAATAATGCGGTGTTTGATATGTGCGGAAATAAAACCGATGCACCTGCCCAGATAGAAATGCCGGTGTACAGATTTGCACAATGGATATTTGGATACAGAAGCCTTGCGGAAATGGAAGAAATGGGCGAAATAAAGGTTTGTGATAAACAGGCTGCCAAATTTCTTGATGAGATGTTTCCAAAACAGGTCTGCCATATAATTGACGAATATTGATTTGAGAGGATTTTTAATATATGCAGCTGAAATTTAAGGATATTGAATTGAGCGACAAGGCCATAGTTGAAAAATACACAAAGCCTTGGAATATAGAAAACGCTGAATTCACATTCACAAATATTTTTATATGGGGTGCAGAGGGCAAAATACAGTATGCCGAAAGCGAAGGCTTTCTTTTTATGAAGTATGAATTCCCTCAGGAAAAGAAATTTTTCTGGCCTCCGATACCTGAAAACGAAGAAAGACTTGCAAACTATAAAAGAGCCATTGAAATAAGCGAAGAATACTTCTGTGAAAAAGGCTGGGAGCCATATTTCCGCTCTGTTTCAGAACCATTCAGAACATGGTTTGAAGAATATGCTCCAGACTATGAGCTTAAGGAAAACAGAGAAGTTTTTGAATATGTTTATTTAAGCGAAAAAATGATTCATCTCCGTGGCAAAAAGCTCCATAGCAAGAGAAACTTCATAAACAGAATACGTGCAAACTATCCGCAGCTTCAGTATGAAGACATCAAGGAAGAAAACATTGAAGAATGCCTTGCAGTTTATGACAGATGGGCATCAACACACTTTGCCGAAACTATCGACAGATGGGACGAAAGAGGCTCAGTTGTAAGAGCACTCACAAATATGAAAGCACTTGGTCTTACAGGCGGAATGATAAGAATTGACGGTGTGGTAAAGGCTTTTACAGTAGGCGAAAGAAAACTTCCAACTATGAGCCAGATTCACATTGAAAAAGCCGACAGAGATATAGACGGACTTTATCAGATAATAAATCAGCAGTATGCTGAGCATCACTGCGCCGACACAATGTATATCAACCGTGAGGAAGATATGGGTGAAGAGGGCCTTAGAAAGGCAAAGATGAGCTATTTCCCTGACAAGATGATTGAAAAATACAATGCGATATACAAGGCAAAAAGTGAAAACAATTTTTATGTAAATTGCGGAAAGTGTAAATGTGCACAGAGATAATTAAAACCCTGAAGGAAAAATCCTTCGGGGTTATTTTTTTTGAGAAATACAAAAAATTTCAGTGTCGAAAAAGCCGAAATACGATATTTTGATATTTGAGAACAACTTTTATCCACAATTTGTATCTGGCATGTAAAAAATCAGTAAAATTTTATGAATTTTTTCTTAAGAATGAACAAAATTTTAAAATATGTGTTATAATGAACCCAAAGCTGTAAAATGCTATATTTGTCAAAGGAGGACATTACTTATGAGAAAGATGAAATTAGTAGCATTATTTACTGCAGCCCTGGTTGCTATAAGCAGTTTGCCTGTTTATGCAGCAAACTTTGCAGATATAAATAATGTTCCATGGGAAGGCGCTAAAACATATATCAACTCTGTTGCAGACAAGGGTATTATGGTTGGCGATTACAACAATGCGGGACAGAAGGTCTTCAGACCTAAAGACGGCGTTACATACTGCGAAACTATGCAGCTTGCATACAGCCTTATGAAAAACAGCAGCGGTGAAGCAGTTCCATCAACAACTGTAAGCAAATACACAACAGTTATGAACGGCTACAAAATCCCTTCATGGGCACACGAAGCTGTTGCATACGGTCTTGAAAACAAAATTGTTACAATCAGCGAAATTCCTGCTTTTGTTAACAGCAAGGGCGTAAGCGTAAACGCAACAAGACAGGACGTTGCTATTATCTTCGGTCGTACACTTGACCTTATCGAAGAATTACCAACAAACCCAACACTTACATACGGCGACAAGGCAAGCATCACAGCAGTTGCAACACCTTATGTAGCTCTTCTTAAACAGCTTAACATCATGACTGGTGACACAGACGGCAACTTCACACCAAAAGCATCAATCAACCGTGCTGAAATGGCAGTAGTTGTTTCAAAAACATACGATCACCTTTCAGGTAAAGGCACAACAACTACAACACAGGCAACAACAGGCTCAATAAGCGGTAAGGTAACAAATGCAGTTACAGTTGGCAACAACACAACTCTCGTTGTTGGCGGCAAACAGTTTATGGGCGACATCTCAACTGGCGTACTTGATGTAAACAGTGCAAGAATTGCTCTTTCACAGGTTAAGGTTGGCGATACAGTAGTTGTTTCATACAGCGGCAGCAAGATTATGAGCGTTATGGTAACAGCATCAGGCACAGGCTCAGCAGTAGTTGAAGACTGGGATGCTAAGGGCGACTTTGTATCAATGGGTACATACACAATCAAGATCAAAGTTGACGGCGACACAGAAACATACGAATTCAAAGACATCGACGATGTTAACTTTAAATATGACAACAAAGTAATGGATGCAGATAAGTTCAAAGACAAGGTTGAAGTTGGCGACACTATCTACATCACACTTGACTCAAAAGACTATGTTGACACTGTAGTTGCAGAAGAAGGCGCAACAATCGATTTTGATATCGAAGGTTACTTTGCATCTATTGAAGAAGGCAAAATCAAACTTAAATTATCAAAGAGCGGCACTTCAAAATCATACGCATTTGAAGATGACGACTATGACAACGTAGAATTCTACAAATCAACAACAACATCAAAGGTTTCATACTCAACATTCAAGAAATATGTTGTAGCAAATGACGAAATCGGTCTTGTATATAATGATGACGATGAAGTAGAAAAAGTATATATCATCACACGTGCAGATGCAGGTGACTATGACGTAGAAGGAGAATTCTACTCAATAAACGAAAGATCAATCCGTATCAAAGATGAAGACGGCAAGAAGGTTTACTACTACTTCGTAGGCAACGAAGACGACGAAGATGAAGAAGAAGACATCTATGAAGATGTTGAATTCTATGATACAAAGGGCAAAGAAGTTGATTATGATGACTTCAAAGACCTTATTGATGATTATGAAGGCAACGTAGGTATCGTACTTGACAAGAACGATGAAGTAATCGAAGTTTACCTTGTTGAAGCTGAAGAAAAGAGCAAATATGACGTTGAAGGTTACTTCCTTTCAATCACCGAAAGCCGTATTAAACTCGGTAAAACAGCATCAACTTCATCAGGTGATACACATTACTTCAAAGGCTACGAAGATGATGAAGAAGACCTTTATGAAAACGTAAAATATTATGATGCTAAAGGCAAAGAAGTAAAAGATTTTGACGACTTTGATGAAATGCTTAAAAAAGGCGACAAGATCGGCATCATCCTTAATGACGATGATGAAGTAACAAAAATTTACATCATTTCAGGCGGTTCATCAGATACAGAAACAAAATCAGGCGACCTTAACAAGCTTGAAAGCAAAAAAATCAAAATTTCAGGCAACTCAAAAACATATACAACAGACTCAGATACAGATGTAGATATTAAAGACGGCAGCAAGAAAGTTGATTCATACGACGAACTTATGGAAGAGTATAGCGACGAAAAGAAAGACTTCTACGTAACAATCACATTTGATGAAGATTATGTTGTAAGCAAAATTGAAGGTTATGTAACAAAAGTTGCAGATGCAAAGATCACATCAGTAAGCACATCAGGCGATACAATCAAGGTAAAATGTGACGGCACAACATACACATACGAACTTGATGGTAGCTGTGATTTCGAACTTAACGACAGTGATTACGATGATGACTTTGACGGTTTAGACGAATTAGTTGACGATGCAGAAGATGATAACGATTATGTATACATCGATATCAAACTTAATAAGAACGGCAAAGTAACTGACATTGAAGTAGTTGACGTTAAATAAAAACTTAAGGACTCTCCAAAATGGAGGGTCCTTTTTATTTGCGTAAAAAAAGCAGAGTGCTAAAACCCGG
>JAFYQL010000144.1 GCA_017547125.1 Bacillota bacterium | reverse complement strand
TGCCTTTGTAGTCAATAAGGTCTTCCATTGCACCTGTAAAAATATCAGCCGGTTCATATTTTTTTAATATGATTTTGTCTTCGTCAACAAAAATTTCAAGTGAATCTTTGATGTCGATGTTAAGTGAACGTCTAAGTTCAATTGGAAGTACGATTCTGCCAAGTTCGTCAACCTTGCGCACTATCCCTGTTGATTTCATATGGTGACCCCCCAATCAGTATCCATACTAATTCTTTTTGCAAAGAAAATAACGAAAAAATAGTTTTATGTAAATAAAATAACACAACATTGTGGCTTTAGCAATAATTTTGGAAGAATTTGTGAGTAAAAATGGTGTAAAACAAAAATGGAGTGAGCTTTTGTGATAAATAAAATATGGTGCTTGTCTTTGCTTTTGGGTGTGCTTTTGTGCTGTCTGCAAGACAAAATGGAAATAATGTCTAAAGAATTGCTGAACGGTACAAAAGAGGCTGTTGATTTATTTATAGTGATGAGCGGTGCTGTTGCTATGTGGAGCGGCTTTATGAAGGTGGCAGAAGAAAGCGGACTTGTTGATAAACTTTCCGGGTGTATGAAAGGTGTTCTTAAAGTTCTTTTTCCGTCAGTGCCTTCAAACCACCCGGCTATGAAATACATATCCATAAATATTGCTGCCAATATGCTTGGCCTTGGATGGGCGGCAACTCCGTCGGGTATTCTGGCGGTTAAGCACCTTGATACTCTGAGCAGGCAAAAGGGAAAAGCGACAAATGACATGTGTATGTTTCTTGTTATAAATATGTCGTCTGTGCAGCTTATTTCCATCAACATAATCTCCTGCAGAATGAAGTATGCCAGTGCCGATGCTGCGGAAATTGTTCTTCCGGGTATAATTGCAACGGCGGTGTCAACCGTTGTGTCGGTGGCTGCCTGCAAGTGGTGTGAAAGGAGAAGTGATGAAACTTATATCGCTAGTTAACAGTGCAGTTATACCTTTTGTTATAGGGTTTATTGTGATTTATGCCATGTATAAAAGGATTGATGTGTTTGGTGCGTTTGTGAAGGGAACGGAAGAAGGTCTTAAAACATCATTTTCTGTTTTGCCGTCGCTTATAGCACTTATCTGTGCGGTAAAGGTGCTGAGGGCGTCATCGTTTTTTGAAATACTGTCATTTTTGTGGTGTCCTCTTGAAAAGGTTACGTCTTTTCCGTCAGAGCTTGTGCCTCTTGCCGCCGCAAAGATGTTTTCGTCTTCGGCTGCTATGGGATTGCTTACGGATATATTTGAAAACTATGGTCCTGACAGTTATATAGGACGCACGGCATCAATAATGATGTGCTGCAGCGAAACCATATTTTACACTCTCAGTGTGTACTTTGCACCGGTTGGTATCAAAGATAGCAGATATATAATAAAATGCACTCTGGTGGGGTTGATTTGCGGAATTGCTGTGTCGGCTTTTATTGCATCAAAAATGTAAAAAACTACACCTGAATTTCTCTTCAGGTGTAGTTTTTATCTTGGTTTGTGTTCGAATGTCTGATTTTTTCCAAATTTATATGCAGTTCTGATAATTGCCGCTTCTTCCGGTGTCAGTTTTCTTTCAAGTGATTTTTCGAAATATTCAAGAAGGGCACGAGTATTCATTTTGGTTGCAACAGGTTTTTTAGGTGTTATGCTTTCAACGTTAAATACAGATGGAGTGATCATGTCTGGATGAACCTGTTTAAAAACCTTTGCAGTGTAAAGTGCATCGTTAAATGCATCGTGGAATGTTTCGTCTACTTCAAGGCCGAGGGCTTCAACGGCGGTTTTGAGACCGATACTGTTGCCTGCCTGAGTGTTAAGTACTTTTGAGGCATACTGCTGTGCATTTATGTATAGCTTGCTTACCTTTGAGTGGTCGCAGTTATAATAAAGCATATTTTTGAAAAGATATTTTATGTCGTCAGGACCCCATGAACAAAGCACACATTCTTCTTTGCCCATAAATGTGCAGAAGGCATCAAACGCAGCCCTGAAACCTTTGCAGTTTCTGAAGGTTTCTTCTGTAAAGCCTGTTATCTTTTCAACCACAGGATGAATGCGTTTGTAGATGCTTGGTTTTATAAGAAAACTGAAATTGTCAATTATTTCAAAGTTTTCGTCAAGCTTGACTGCGCCAATCTGAATTATTTCAAAAGGGCATTCTGCCACAAGCACTGATTTTTCGCCTGTTTTGAAGTTGTAATGCTGGTTATATTCCAGGTCAAAAACTATATATTTCATGCATATACCTCCATAAAAAAATTATAACATCAAAAACTTCATTATAAAAGTGAATTTTTAGTTAAAAGTGTAAGGATATCAATGCCATATTGAAAAAAATATGATATACTTGTATTATCCAAAAAAATGTAAACATTTTAACCATTGTTTTTGTATTTAAAAGGAAGGGTTTAATATGAAAATACTTTTTACAGAAGACGATATTAAAAACGAAGTAAACAAAATTTACATCGAAGATGACGATGTTCTTCTTGAAGGAGAATTTATAACAGGCGAAGGCCTTGAATATGTTATAACAGGCAGTGCAATTATCGAAGGTGAAAAATACCACGATTTTCAGGTGCAGTTTGTGCTTCTTGAAGAGCCTGCAGAAGAAACAGCCAAGGCTATAATGGAAATGGAATGGGACTGGTACGATTATTTGTGCTGATATAAGAAAGGAAAACCATTAAGATATGGAAATACTCAACTGGAAAGAATTGCTTAATCCGTATGAGCAGGCCGTAAGTGAACTTAAGCTTAAGTTTGAAAATATGATGAATGAATACAAAATACTTGGTCTTTATTCACCTATCGAGTCTGTAACAGGAAGAGTTAAAAAGCCTTCAAGCATTATGGATAAGGCAAAGAAGAAAAACATACCTAACGATAAACTTGAAGAAGAAATTGAAGATATCGCAGGGGTAAGAATACTTTGTCAGTTTGTGGAAGACATACAGAAGATTGTGTCTCTCATCAAAAGACGTGATGGTTATGACTTTAAAATAGTTGAAGAAAGAGACTATGTAACAAACACAAAACCAAGCGGATACAGAAGCTATCACGTTATTATAAAATACCCTATCAATTCTGTTCTTGGCTTCAGAGAGGTTCTTGCTGAAATTCAGATCAGAACACTTGCTATGAATTTCTGGGCTGTTGCTGAACACTCACTTAAATATAAGTATAAAGGTAACATACCTGAAGAACTTAAGGACAGACTTGTTAACTGTGCAGAGGCTGCCTTTAACCTTGATAACGAAATGAGCACTATCAGAAACGAAATTACATACGCTCAGCGACTTAACAGAATCAAGGATAACCTTATCGCAAGCATCATTGAACGTGTACAGACACTTTATTTTGTGGCAAAGCTTGACGAGATGGAAGAAATAAACAAGGAATTTGTTGATTTGTGGAACGAAGAAGACATAGATAAACTTAAAGCCTTTGATGAAAAACTCAGAACTATGGCGGAACTTTACAGATGATAAATGAAGAAAAGAAACTTTTTGCCATTGCCGACCTGCACTTAAGTTTGTTTAAAGATAAGCCTATGAGCATATTCGGCGATGTGTGGGACGAGCATCACAAAAAAATAGAAGAAAACTGGAGAAGCATCGTTTCTGAAAATGATACGGTGCTTATTCCGGGGGATATATCATGGGGTATGGCTATGGAAGAGGCTATGCCTGACCTTGAATTTATAGACAAGCTACCGGGAAATAAGATTTTGCTTAAAGGCAATCACGATTATTGGTGGGGAAGTGTGTCAAAGCTTAACGGAATGTTTAAAACAATGAAGTTTATACAGAACGATTTTTATCTTTGGGAAAACTGGGCAATATGCGGCTCAAGAGGCTGGATGCTGCCTACAGACACAAAGTTTGGCGAAGGAGACTTTAAAACATATAACCGTGAGCAGAAAAGATATGAGCTTTCACTTGAAGGAGCGGTTAAAAAAGGCCATAAGGATATTATTTTTATAAGCCATTATCCTCCGCTTTACACTATGTGTATGGAAACGGATTTTACAAAGATACTTGAAAAGTATGGTGTTAAAAAGGCGATATATGGCCATCTTCACGGCGAAGACAGTTTCGCAAGTGCTTTTCAGGGTGAATTGAACGGAATTGAATACAGTCTTGTTTCGGCAGATTATCTTAAGTTTATGCCAAGAAGGATTGTTTAAGGAGAAAATATGGAAATACTTGTTATAGACGGACAGGGCGGTGGCATCGGCAAGGCCCTTGTTGAAAAAATAAAATCAAAGCTTGGCGCACAGCATAAGGTTATGGCTGTTGGTACAAATGCAATGGCAACAAGCGCAATGCTTAAAGCTGGCGCAGATAACATTGCCACAGGCGAAAATGCAGTTATATTCAACTCAAAAAGAGCGGATATAATTGTGGGCTCACTTGGTATAATATCTGCAAACAGTATGTTCGGCGAGCTTACAC
>JAFYQL010000143.1 GCA_017547125.1 Bacillota bacterium | reverse complement strand
TAAGACCACTTGCTATAAGTGGTCTTTGTTACGAGGTATATATGAACTATAAAATGATAATTTCCTATGACGGAACAGCCTATAACGGCTGGCAGAAGCAGGGAAACACAAGAAATACCATTCAGGGTATATTTGAAAATATAATAAGCAGAATGCTTGGCTGCGAAACTGAGGTTCACGGCTCGGGAAGAACTGATGCAGGCACTCACGCAGAAGGTCAGGTGGCAAATTTTCACGGAAATACAGATATGAGTGAAGATGAAATGAAGCAGTACATAAATAAGTATCTGCCTAACGATATTGCAGTGCTTGAACTTTCAAAGGCCGGCGACAGATTCCACAGCCGACTTAATGCCAGAAGAAAAACCTATGTTTACCGCATATGGAACAGTGAAGTGTCTGATGTGTTTAATCAGAGATATATGTTCAAGTATGAAAAGCCACTTGATATTGAAAAAATGAAACAGGCGGCACAGTATCTTTGCGGCGAGCACGATTTCACATCCTTCTGCAGCAACAAACGATACAAAAAATCAAAGATAAGAAATGTTTATTCAATAGATGTTGAAAAAATAGGAAATGAAATACGCCTTACATTTGACGGCGACGGATTTTTGTATAATATGGTGCGTATAATGGCAGGCACTATTGCAGAATGCGGAGAAGGTAAGAGAAAATGCGAAGAAATTCCGCAGATAATTGAAAGCAAAAACAGAGAAGATGCGGGCGTAACACTTCCTGCCTGCGGTCTTATACTTAAGAAAGTTGAATACTGATTTTTAAAGCATAAAGCCTGAGAAGGTTTTATGCTTTAGTTGTTTTTATGGGCAATGTACAATATTGTAAACAGATATAAAGACAGAAAAAATGCTGAAAAAAACACGGAAATTTTATTGCCGAAATGCGTATATAAGGTAGTGTTTAATTGACACAAAAATAGTTTTATATTAAAATTAAATTGGTTTTATAATAAAACTTTATGAGGTGCGTTATGGAATATAAAAACGTGGATGAAGTATTAAATAAACTTATTTTGAGCTACTCGTCAATAGTGGGGCTTATAAGCAGAGCTATGGAGCATGACAAAATTGGCGGAAATAAAGATATGGGCCTTACAAAGGCTCAGTTCAGCCTTCTGCAGCTTATAAATTCGCTTGAAAAAGTTACGGTTTCAACCCTTGTAGCTGTTACGGGTACAAGCAAAAGCAGTACGTCTATTATGCTTACCAAAATGGAAAATGATGGATACATAAAAAGAGTTCCGGCTGAAGGCGATGACGACAAAAGAAAGGTTTATATCGTGCTTACGGAAAAGGGCGAAAGTGTATATAAAACGTCAACAGACAACTTTATTGATAAATTCAATGAGTTTTACGGCAGTCTGAGTGCTGAAAATAAAATTCTTTTTGGCAATATAATCGAAAATTCTTACAAATTATTTGTTGAAAACAGGGAGGAAATAAAGTGATGAAAATAAGATATATGGCTTTGGCTTCAGTACTTTGCGTAAGCCTTGCTTTAGGTGGATGCGGAAATAAAACTTCAGTTGAAGAAAGCAGAGGCGTGGCTGTTGAAACTCAGATGGCGGCAAAAGGCGAAATTGAAACTGACTATGTGTATTCAGGCAAAATTGTGGCAGCAAATGCAGTCAATATTTTCCCTGCAGCACAGGGCACAGTTAAGGAAATAAATGTTAAGATAGGCGACAGTGTGAAGGCAGGAGATGTACTTTTTACAGTAGATACAGAGGCTCTTGAAATAACATTAAAGCAGCTTCAAGCGTCGCTTCAGGCGGCAAATGCAGGCGTTGCACAGGCGCAGGCAGCATACAATATGGTTGACGGTGCTGCTTATCAGATGAATGTTGAAAGTCTTAAAGGCAATGTTGAAACAGCCAGAAAGAACTTTGAAAACATGGAAAAAACATACGAAAACAGTAAGATTCTTTATTCGGGCGGCATAATTGCCAAGGCTGAACTTGATAATGTTGAACTTGGCTATATTCAGGCAAAAAATGCATACGAAACAGCAGCAAAAAGCCTTGAACTTACAACAGGCCAACTTCTTTCAGAAAACAGAGCACAGGCCAGTGCAGGCCTTGCATCAGCATCAGCGTCAAGAGACAGTCTTCAGGCACAGATTGAGAGTGTTGAAAAAAGCCTCAGAGATGCAGTTGTTACAGCGCCTATTGACGGCAAGGTTACAGCGCTTAATGTAACAAAGGGCGAAATGCTTTCAACTGCACAGATTCCTGCGGCAGTTACAGATGCATCAAAGCTTAAAATAAAGGTAAGTGTTTCACAGAGAATCATCAACACAATCAAAGCCGGCGACACAGTTTCAATCAAGGCTGAAGCCCTTGGCGAAAGTATAAAAGGCAAGGTTTCAACTGTAAACCCTGCAGCCAATATGTCAGGAACATACGATGTGGAAATTGAAATAGACAACAGAAAAGACCAGATCAAATCAGGTATGTTTGCCGAAGTTACATTTACAAACGAAAAAGGCAGTGAGCAGATTATTGTTGAAAGAAGCGTTGTAATAACAAAAAACGGTGAATCATACGTATTTGTTGACGAAAACGGCATAGCAGTTAAAAAGATTGTTGAAACAGGCATTGACGACGGTGAAAGCATTCAGATTGTAAGCGGTGTTGAAGAAGGCGAAATGATAGTAACAAAAGGACAGACTTATCTTTCAGAAGGTGACAAACTTAATGTAGTTAATGCTCCTGAAGAAAACGCAGATTCCTCAGAAGAAAAGGGGGAATAATTTATGTTTTCCAGAATTTCTATTAAAAGGCCCGTTGCCACTGTAATGGTGCTTATCATAACCATTATGGCAGGTCTTGTGGCATGTTTTTCACTTAAGATGGACCTTATGCCTAATGTGGATATGCCTATTGCAGTTGTAAGCACAACATATGTAGGCGCAGGCCCTGAAGAAGTTGAAACACTTATAACAAAGCCTGTTGAATCGGCGCTGAGCACTGTTACAAACGTAGATTCTATTCAGTCTGTATCATCTGCAAACTCATCTATGGTTATTGTTACGTTTATAAACGGAACAGACCTTGATATGGCCAGCCTTGATATGCGTGAAAAGGTGGATATGATAAAGGACTATCTGCCTGATGGCGCAGAAGAGCCTATGGTACTTAAAATAGACATTAACAGTCTCAGTGGCATTTCTGTAGGTATTGACAGTGACAAGCTCAGCCTTAAAGAGCTTAACACTCTTGTTGAAGAAGAAATTGTCAGCAGATTTGAAAAAATAGAAGGTGTTGCATCTGTATCAATTACAGGCGGCATCACAGAAGAAATTCAGGTTGTGGTAAACCCTGAAAAAATGGCGGGCTACGGCATAAGTGAAAGCACTATTGCATCTATGCTTGCAGCCGAAAACCTTAATACTCCTGCCGGAAGCCTTAAGCAGGGCAGTACAAAGCTTACTGTAAAAAGTGAAGGCGAATTTGAATCCATTGAAGAAATTGCTGAAATGCCTCTTATGACAAACTATGGTGCAATTATCCATTTAAGAGACGTTGCAGAGGTTAAACTTGTGGATAAAGAAATGGAAAGCTATGCTCTTATTGACGGCAATCCAGGTGTAATGCTTTACATTCAGAAGCAGTCTGACGCCAATATTGTTGACGTTTCAGAAGAACTTGTGAAGGAAATCGAAAAGGTTTCACGTGATTACGGACAGATTAATATTCAGCTTCTTACTGACACGGCAGACTATATTAAGTTTGCCGTAGGAAATATGGTAACAACAGCATTCCAGGCGGCATTTCTTGCTATCTTTGTTGTTTTTGCATTCCTTCGCTCAGGAAGAATGTCATTTATAATCGGTGTTTCTATCCCAACATCAATCATTGCCACATTTGCTCTTATGTGGAGCCAGGATATGACAATGAATATGATCTCTATGGGAGGCTTAACCATCGGTATCGGTATGCTGGTAGACAACTCTATCGTTGTACTTGAAAATATCTATCAGAAGATGAAACTTGGTATGGAGCCTAAGGAAGCGGCTGCACAGGGTGCAAATGAGGTTGCAATGGCTGTTGCGGCATCAACTCTTACAACTATGGGTGTATTTGTGCCTCTTATGTTTGTAAACGGTGTTGCGGGACAGATGATGAAGGACCTTTCTCTTACACTCTGCTTCTCACTTTTTGC
>JAFYQL010000142.1 GCA_017547125.1 Bacillota bacterium | reverse complement strand
CATATTTTACTGTACAAAATGCAAAAAGTACAGCATAAAACTGTACTTTTTCGCCTGTTTCTTCTATATAATATGTTATTTTTCACATTCCGGGTTGTTTTTGATATATTTTCTGTTCTTTATATGCCCAACAATCATAAGCGGAAGTATAAATGCACCTATTGCAAAGTATCCGCAGTAGCCATATCAATACTTAATTATGTCTGTAAGACCAAAAGTTGCTATTGCCATAGACAATACCATAACAAAAGCCGATGTAATTGCCGAGCGAATAGTAACACTTTTCACTCCTCTAAGCACTTTTACCTTTTCAAATCTCTCAACAAAACCAAATATAGCCGTTGAACTTGAAATAATAAGACAAAGCAGCAAAGCAAAAGTATATACCGCCTTAAGGAATCCATTTCCAATTGCATGAATTATTGTAAGAGTAGGAATTGTTATACCTCCGTCAATGCTTGTATATACTCCCTGCCATTTCATAAGCATAACTACCGAAAGCACAAGTGCTGCTGAGTTAAGAATAAATGAAATCCACATTGATATTCCGCAGGACTTCTTTGTTATAAGCGGAGCACCGCAAACAAGCATAGTAGGAATAATTACCAGCTGGAAGCCCGCGTATGTAAATGCTCTTAATATTGCATTTGGCAAAAGAGACATATCAAAGTCCGTAAGAACTTCTCCTATACTTGCAGTATTAAGCTCAGGTGATTTGTATAATATACCAATACAGAAAATTGATATGGCACATATAAGTATAAATGTGCCGGCAACAGTTGATGCCTTTCTCACCAGTTCTGCTCCGAATATGGTAAGCATAAGTATTACAAAGCCAACCATCAGAATGCCTGCATAGTAGTTAAGCCCGAAGGTTGTTTCAAGAGTGGATGCTGCAGTGGCAATAGCAACACCAACAGTCATAAATATCATTATATAAAAGAAGATATCGAATATAACCGCAAGCTTGTCATAAGGATGATACAGGTTTTCAAAAAGTTCCTTGTAACTGCCAAGCTTTCTTGTGTTATACATCACCATTGCTTCTTTTATAGTGACAGTAAGTATCAGCATAGTAAGTATTGCTGACCAAGGTGCCCACGCACCAGAAATTATATAATTCTGAAAAGCCATATTGCCTGATGCAAAACCGCCTCCGGCATGAGAGCCGAAAAGTACAAATGCAACCGAAAACATTATTCCGAAAGGTACTTTGCTTTTACCATCCATATTTTGCCACCTCCTGCTATAAACAAAATGCCTTTCATCTTATAAAAGACAAAAGGCAGATTTTCAAATTTATTTAGCCCAATCATCAGAAATCATCTTAAGGTATTCTGGAATATTAAGATGCTGCGGACATTTTTCTATACATACACCACAACCTATACATCTTGTAGATTTTCTTGTCAAGAAGTATGGTCTGTTGTAAAAGTTTCTTGATGATTCAATGCTATTGTACATATGTCCCATATTGTAATATTCAAAGTTTGCAGGTATATCTACGTCCATCGGACAAGGTATACAATACTGACATCTTGTACATGGTATTTTAATAAGTTTTTCGTATTCAGCCTTAACCTCTGGATAAAGAGCAAGTTCTTCTTCTGAAAGACAACCGATATCATACATTTCTGCAGTTTCAATATTTTCCTTGAGCATATCCATATCATTCATACCGCTGAGTACGCAACTCACTTCGGCTTTGTTGTAGAGATATGCAAGACCCCATCTTGCAGCGCTTCTTTCTTTGTTTGCTCTGTCCCATATTTTCTGAACACTTTCAGGAGGCTGCTTTGCAAGCTGTCCACCTTTGAGCGGCTCCATAATCATAAGGCCAAGGCCTTTTTCTGCTGCATATTCCACTCCGGCAATACCTGCCTGATAGTCATAGTCCATATAGTTAAACTGAAGAAGGCAAAATTCCCAGTTATATGCATCGCATATTTCCTTGAAATTGTTGAAATCACCGTGGCATGAAAAACCAATGTGTCTTATTTTGCCTTCCTTAATCTTTCTGTCAAAAAGATCAAGAACGTTAAGTCTTTTTGCAGTTTCCCAGTTACCATAATCCATATTATGAAGGAAACACAAATCGAGATAATCTGTCTGAAGTGATGCAAGCTGATCTTCAAAAATCTGTTCAAGATGTTCTTCGTTTTCTGCTTTCCACACAGGAAGCTTTGTTCCAAGATAAATCTTGTCACGAAGACCTTCTTCTTTTAACACTTCGCCCAATACCTTTTCGTTTGTTCCGTTGTGGTATGTAAGGGCAGTATCAATATAATTGATACCGTTTTCAACTGCATACTTAATAAGTTCTCTTACCTTTTCTTTATCAATAGTTGAGTCTTCTTTAAGAGGAAATCTCATACAGCCAAAACCAAGCGCTGATATTTCAATACCCGTATTCCCAAGTTTTCTGTATTTCATAGGCGTATCCCCCAAAACTCAAAATCAATCTTCGTCAATAATACAAACTTCGCCGTATTTTTCTTTGAACTGTTTTACAATTTCAATGCTTGAACTTGTACCGATTCTTTCAGCGCCGTATTTAATAAGAGAAATTGCTTTTTCGCAGTCTCTGATACCGCCTGATGCTTTAATCTGAAGTCTTTCGTTACCAACTTTTTTGATAAGCTTGATGTCAGCAACTGTAGCACCGCCGCCGCTGTAACCTGTACATGTTTTGATAAAGCTTGCACCTGCAGCAACTGTTGCTCTTGTTACAAGTTCTTTTTCCTCTTCTGTAAGTACGCCTGTTTCAGCAATAACCTTAACAATTTTGTCGCCTGTAGCAGCCATAACTTCTTTAATTTCGTTTACGATATAATCAAAACGGTAGTCTTTAAGCATACCAACGTTGATTACCATGTCAATTTCATCTGCACCGTCTTCAACAGCAAGTTTTGCTTCCATAGCCTTAACTTCTGTTTTATTTGCGCCAAAAGGAAAACCAATAACTGTACATACACGTACATCTGTACCTTCAAGTTCTTTTTTAGCAAGTGAAACGTAGCATGGATTAAGACAAACCGCCTGGAATCCATAGCCTTTTGCTTCAGCACAAAGTTTTTTGATATCCTTTGTTGTAGCATTCTGTTTTAATAAAGTATGGTCGATGTACTTTTCAATACCTCTGATTTCCATTTGTTACTCCCCTTTTATATAAAAATTACAAAATTCCGATATTACTTTTACTATATCACAGGCTTTGTTAAATTTCAAACAATAGTTATTTAAAATAATTTTTTTGGCAAATTGCAAAATTTTATAAACTACAATATGTTTTTTCTGCCCCCATTTTCAAAAAAATATACAATAAAAAAGAGCAGTCATATTTCTATAACTGCTCTTATATTCTAATAATATATGCATACGCTTTCGCCCGAAACAACAGTAACAACGCTGTCAGATAAAAGCACTTTCAATTCCGGAAAACTTATATACTCTGTGCCGTCTATTATCTTTGTTTCAGCTTTCCTATCTTTCATATCTAAGCCTGTTATTTCAAGTATCTCTTCTAACGGAAGGTATTCTGCACTGTAGTATTCATTCTCTTCAACCATCTTCGGAGAATTGTCCAGCTTGATACCAACACCGTTATATCTTATGTCAGGCTTTTCATTACTTTCTGCTTTTTTAAGTTCAGCATACACTTCTTCTTTAATAATGTCTTTGATATCATCAGCATCAAGTTCAAACCTTACAACACCTGCAGCATACGGCGCAACCTCATACGGATTGAAGAATATAATAATCCTTCCCGTTTCATCGATATAAAAACTGCTTTCTATATCCATCTCATCAATATAGTCAGATGCATCAGGAAAATACATCTCTTTCTCTGCTGATATTTCAGATTTTATAATGCTCTTGACTACGTCTACTCCGTCATCTTCAGCCATTAACTCTGAAAGACCTATGATTTCGTTGCCGTCTTTATATCCCACAAATGCCTCAAGCCACTGATATCCATGAGCACCTCCGGAATAGTTTCCGTTATCCAGCACCGCAGAAATAATACCTTCTGTTTCGTAGATATTCAGGTATGCATTGTATGAAAACTGCAATGGCAGATTTTCTTCTGTGCTTTCGGCAGTATCCTGCATTTCTGTCTTTATTGAAGCAATTCTTTCTTCAACATTAGCATTTATAGCTTCCGCAATGGCATACTTTTCATTGTTAAGGGTTACATATGCGATTTCTGATGTGAAATTATCAGTCATTTCCTTGCTTATAACAACTGTATTCTCTGCCATTTCGCTTTCTGCAGGCTCTTCTTTTCCATTACATCCGCCGGAAAGCATAGTAAATACAACCGCTGCAATAATCAATAGTTTTCTTCTATTCTTCATAAATATCACTGTTCTTCCATAGCACACTTTCCGGCAATATAGTTTACAAACTGTTGTGCCATTCTGCCGGACATACCATTATGAGTTGCTTCCCACTTGCGAGCTTCTTCAATAAGCTCTTCTTTAGGCATCTTAATCTGAGGATATCTCTTGGCGATACCTTCAACAATATCATAATATTCCTGTCTCTTAGGATTTGCATAGTTGATAAGACAACCAAATCTGCTTGAAAGTGAAAGTTTTTCTTCAACTGTATCTGAACGGTGGATTTCTCCGTTAAATTCTGTATCGTTTCTGTCATTCCATGTTTCCTTAATAAGATGACGTCTGTTTGATGTGGCGTAGATAAGAATATTATCCGGTCTTGTTTCAACGCCTCCTTCGATAACTGCCTTAAGGAATTTGTATTCAACCTCATCATCTTCAAATGAAAGATCATCAATGTAAATAATAAACTTGTAGTTTCTGTTCTTTATTCTTGCAATAACTTCAGACAAATCTCTGAACTGATATTTGTAAATTTCAATCATTCTGAGGCCATAATCATAATATTCATTTATAAGGGCCTTAACTGAAGATGACTTGCCTGTACCGCTGTCGCCATAAAGAAGAGTGTTGTTTCCGCCGCCGCCAAAAACAAATGCTTCTGTATTGTTTTTAAGCTGCATTTTCTGTTTTTCGTATCCAACAAGGTCATCAAGCTTAATCTTATCAGCATTGTTGATAGCAAAAAACTTAACCTCACCGTTGATATTTTTGATACGGAAAGCTCTGTTTATACCAAACATGCCTACGCCATAGTTTTTGTAATAATCAGTAACGATATCAAAAACTGCACTTTCATCAGCAGCATTTTCAATCTTTTCGCTAAGTTCCTGAACTTTAAGGCTTACAGTTTTGTTATAAACATTTTCTCTTTTTGAAATAGCTTTGTAGTTTGAAATAAGGCTGAAGCAATCAATACCAAGGTCATTTTCAATGTCAGAAAAATCAAAATCAAAAAGTTTTTTGAATATTCTGAAATCGTTTTTTGCAAGAGTATTTACTGTACCTTCGCCAACACCAGCTCTTTCAGCAGTTCGCCGTCGGTAACGGTGCCCGTGTTGCGCACACCCTTCGAGCGCACGTCGGCATCGTGCAGGTAGCCTATGCACGCCGCCAGCTTGGGCAGGGTGTAGTGGCGGGCAGCGCCCTCGTAGTCCTTCACAAAATAGGGGTTCACGCCCAGCGCCGATGCGGCGGCATACTGCGACTTGTCCGTCAGCTGGTGGTATATCATAACCTTCAGCAGGTACTCGTACAGGTTTGCAATCACAACTGGCATCGGGGCCGACTTCGGGTTGTCGGCAAAATAGTTCACTATCTTGTTGCATCGCACCACATCCTTGCGCCCTATGGCGTTCTGCAACTCGAATATGTTGTAGTCCTTGCTTACGCCCACGTTGCGCTCAATCTCGGCATCGGTTATTGTGCCGCCCTCTTTCACCGACAGGAACAGCTTCTGCAGTTCGTTTGACTGCTTCGAGAGGTTGTTTCCCAGCGCCTCGTACATCAGTAGGGCCGCTTTCTCGGTTATCGAGCGTCCGTGCTGCTTCACGTAGGTCAGTATCCATGTGGGCACCTCGCTGTCGTATAGTTTGTTGCGCTCATACACCACTGCGCCCTTCTTCAAGGCGGCATACAGCTTTGTGCGCTTGTCCTTCCACTTGTTGCGGTAGCAGAGCACCAGCACCGACTGCTGGGTTGCTTTTTCGAGGTAGGCTGTCAGCAGTTCCCACTCTCTCAGCGCTATGTCCTGAGCCTCCTTCACCACCACCAGCCTGTGTTCCGACATCATAGGGAACTGGTTGGCATACGCCACCACGTCGGCCATGTGTACGTCGCGCCCATACACCACCGTCTGGTCGAAGTCGCGGTTCTCCTCGGGCACTATGTTGCCCTCGAAAAAGTCCGACAGCTGGTCTATATAGTAGCCCTCCTCGCCCGTAAGCAGATACACCGGCGCGATGTTACCGGCTTTCACCTCAGCCATTATCTGGCTTTCCGATATTGTTGACTCCTTCTTTGCCATAACCACCCAAAAAGAAGATGCAAAAATACGAATTTAATTTGAATAACAACACCCACCCCCTACCCACCACCATCTCAAGCCCGCACTCATCCATCACATCCAGCAAGCCGTAAAATCACAAAGAGCAGCCCTCAGCCGCTCCAAGTGTAAAAAAAATTCACCCTCCCCCAAGCAAATCCAATATATCCACTAAATCCCTTCCCTCCAGGGGGAGGAGACCCTCCCTCACCCAGCCACCACAAAACTCCCCACCGCCATCCGCGACATCAACACGTTCCCCGCGCTCTCGTCCCTCAGTACATCCAGCGTATATTCCTCCGCCGGCAGCTCCCCAGTCTCCTCATCCACCACCGTCAGGTTCGTCAGCCGCGAATACGCCGTCGCGTCCTCCGCGTTCGGGTCCTCCCTCATGTAGTACGTCATCAAGTCATACCTCTTCGCCACCGCCACCTCCGATATCGGCAGCATTATCAGCAGCGGCTCCGCGCTCGTCACCTCATGCCTCACAAACCGCGTCCCTATCGGCATCCCCGACTCGTCAAACGACCTCACCTCATACACCACCATCGCAGGGTTCTCCGCCGTCGCGTCCCTCACCACTATCTGCTTGCTCGCCTGCTCAAACTCCACCTCCGGCGCCGCCAGCCCGTATCCCAGCGTCATGTTCGCCTTCGTCCCGAATCCTCCTATCGTCACCGCCGCCTGTCCACCGCTCACCGTCGCCACGTCCCATGCGTCCCGCGTAGCGTCAGCCCTCGCCATCACCCTGTTCATCGCCTTCCCCCTGTAGTACGGCACCAGTATCCACTTCCACAGCGTCACAAACTGCGTCCCTACCTTGAATTTCGCCCTCACCACCAGCTGCTTCTCCGTCCTCGGGTTCCGCACCTCCCCAGGTGCCTCCCTGATCACCTGTTTCCCGTTCGCCACCGAAAACACCGTCGAGCCCACTCTCCCTCGCCATTTTCCCATTGCGTTTCTACTTCTTGCCATGATTTTTCCTTTCTTTT
>JAFYQL010000141.1 GCA_017547125.1 Bacillota bacterium | reverse complement strand
TGTTGACGGTCTTTTTTTGTTTGCTATAATTTTAATATAGTATTGTGTTTATTTTACCAATCCCATATATCAATAACACAAATATTATTTTTTGTTCCCATAATCAGTGCCTTCCAGGCACAGTATTCCTTTTTCAGCAAAACTTTTTTTCTTATTTAAAAGGGAGGCTTTTAATTATGACAACTAAACCTTATTTAGTAGTAGAATGGAACGACTCTGTAACTGACGCTATTGGCTGGATGTGTGTTTACAACACAGTTAACGGCTATGCAGACGGCGGTATCCGTATGCACAAAAACGTTTCTAAGGAAGAAGTAGTTCGTCTTGCAACAACTATGGCTTGGAAACATGAAGCTTGCAAACACAATTCATCAGGCGGATGTAAAGCAGGTATCAAATATGACTACAAAGCTCCTGATGCTGAAGAAGTACTTGAAAGATTCATTCTTGCGATGCTTCCATACATCGATGCTGGTATTTCACTTGCCGGTGACCTTGGTGTTCCATATTCAACAACACTTAAGATCTATGCTAAACACGGCAGAGAAATTCCTCTTACAAGAACAATGAGAAAAGACAATTCAATTGTTGAAAATATGCGTGTTTACTCAGAAATGATGAAAATGCCTTATGACGAATTCATCCTCAACAACTGCGTAACAGGTTACGGCGTTGCTTGGGCAGCTGATGAAGCTTGGTCATTCAAACACGAAGAAAAAGGCAGAGTATTTGTTCAGGGCTTCGGTTCTGTAGGTGCTTCTGCAGCTCTTAAATTAAGCGATATGGGCTACACAGTAGTTGGCGTTAGCGATGCTCTCGGTGTTATCGAATGCGCAGATGGTCTTGATATCCGTCACCTTATTGCTTACAGAAACAAATTTGGCGAAATGGACAGAGACAACCTTAAAGAAGGCTGGAGCACACGTCCAAATACAGAATGGCTTGATGTAGACTGCGATATCCTTATTCCTGCAGCTCTTGAAGACGTTCTTAAAGCTGAAAACGCTAACGACGTTAAGGCTAAACTTATTGTTGAAGGCGCTAACATCGCTACAACAAAAGAAGCTGACGAAATCTTCTACAGCAAAGGTATCGAACTTGTAACAGACTTCGTTGCTAACCTTGGTGCAGTTAGATTCTACCACAGCATTATCTTCGGTAACCTTGAACAGACTCCAGAAGCAGTTCTTAAAGACATCGAAGACGTATGCCGTGGCAACACAAGAAAACTTTACGAATACTGTGAAGAAAACCCAATGTATCAGAGAGATGCTGCTTGGAAAGTATTCCAGCCAGAAACATTTGATCCATTTGATATTTAATTAATGACCAATAAATGATCCCCTACATCATTTATCAATAACATAAAAAAGAACCGACTCGTCATCGGTTCTTTTTTCTTTGTATTTTTTACACATTGTATCCCAAAAATGCTGCTATTTTTCCACAGGCTTTTTCAAGTTCTGTTAATATCTCTGTGCGTTTTTCCTTTGTCATACGGCTTGTAGGTCCGCTGACGGAAACTCCATACTTCACTTTTCCCATAAAATCACGTATAGGCATTGCAACACAACTCATTCCTTCTACATATTCTTCGTTATCTTCTGAATATCCTTGTTTTCTTACAATTGCAAGTTCTTCAATCATATCATCAGCAGTAACTAATGTTTTTGAAGTTTTGCTTTCCGGCTTAACTTTTTCGTAGTATTTTCTTATTTCGTCATCTGTAAGCTCGCTTAAGAAAAGTTTGCCAAGCGCAGTACAGTAAAGAGGCTCTCTTTCGCCTATTTCTGTGTTTGTTCTCAGCATTCTGTTTGGGCCAACCTGATGAATAACAATAACCTCATAGTTGCTGAAAATACCAAGATTCACTGTTTCAAGAAAGGCTTTGCAGAGTTTTTCAATAATGACAATATAGTTTGAGCCGCTCAAAACGTGCTGCTTTGGCACGGCATTGCCAGCATGGTAAAGTCCCCAACCAAGACGGTATGATGTGGAGTTGTCACTGTTTTTTTCGATAAAGTTATATGCCATAAGCGTATCAAGAAGGCGATGAACACCGCTTTTGCCAATGCCAAGGGCCTTGCTTATTTCTGTGAGAGACACACCTTCGGCAGAAGGATTATCTTTTATGTAATTTAAAATATCAAGTGCTTTTCCAAGGGTCTGAACCGGATATTTGGGTGTATGTTCAAAATTATCCATAATAAGCCTCCTGTTTCATATAGCAGAACAATTTGTTCCAAATAGTAGAATATATTAACTATTGTACAGAATTTACCTCTAAAAGTAAATAATTTTTTTGCAGTTTTTCAAATTATAATTTATTGACTTTTCTTGCAGCAGTTTTTATAATTTAAGTATAGAAATTCTTTAGAAAGCCGTTCTATTATTTAGAACAACTACTTTCACCAATATATATTCTTTACGTACAGGAAGGAGCATGAAAATGAACCGAGTTACAGTAAACAGGGAAATGTGTAAAGAATGCGAATACTGCATTACTTTCTGCCCTAAAAAAACTATTCTTGCAAAAAGCGAATCACTTAACAAAATGGGTTACTACGCAGTAGAAGCTAAAAACCTTGAAAATTGTATTGCCTGCGGTATCTGTGCAACAGTATGTCCTGAAGGCGC
>JAFYQL010000140.1 GCA_017547125.1 Bacillota bacterium | reverse complement strand
TTGTTGATCATTGTTTTTGTAAGTATTTTTTCGTCATTATTACGCTTATATGGATAAAGATTTGTTTCCATAAATGTTGTAACCTGGTCCATATAAAGATCTATATCAGGAATGTCTGAAATCTCGATGATTTCAGCCTTTGAAATTTCGTTGTAAAAAAGTTTGAGTTCATCGGAAAAAACCATGTTCTTTCACCTCGTATTATATTAAAAATATAAAATGTATTTCTAATCATTATATAGTTTTTAAAACTAAATGTAAAGATATAACATACTTTTGAGGTCCTATGCAAGGGAAAATATATTTTATTGAATCACTTGTGGGCAGATGGTATTATATACTAAAGGAAATATGTATAATCACACATTTTATTGAAACGGAGGCGTTTTGATGGATTATAATACAGTGCTTGAAAATGCAAGAAAAAATATAGGTCAGTACTGCAAGGCTTGCCCTGTGTGCAACGGTATTGCCTGCGGAAACAAAATACCGGGTCCCGGTGCAAAGGGTGTTGGCGATACTGCCATTAGAAACTATAGTAAATGGCAGGAAATAAGAGTAAATATGGATGTGCTTTGCGAAAACAAAGAAGTTGACACAAGCGTCAAGCTTTTTGGCAAGGAGTTTAAATATCCGTTTTTTGCAGGTCCTGTAGGTGCAGTAAATCTTCATTACGGACTTGCTTATACAGATGTTACATATAACGAAGTGCTTGTTAAGGCCTGTATGGAAAATGGTATTGCGGCATTTACAGGCGATGGCGTAAACCCTGACGTTATGAAGGGTGCATGCGATGCCATAAAGAAAACAAAAGGCATAGGCGTGCCAACTGTAAAGCCTTGGAATATTGAAACTATAAAAGAAAAATTTGAACTTGTGAAGGACTGTGGTGCTTTTGCCTGCGCTATGGATGTTGATGCTGCAGGTCTTCCTTTCCTTAAGAATCAGACTCCGCCTGCAGGAAGCAAGAGCGTAGAAGACCTTAAGGAAATAGTTGACGCTATTGATGTTCCGTTTATAGTTAAGGGTGTAATGACTGTTAAAGCGGCGTTAAAGGCCAAAGAAGCGGGTGCTGCGGCAATCGTTGTTTCAAACCACGGCGGAAGAGTGCTTGACCAGTGTCCTGCAACTGCAGAAGTGCTTAAGGAAATTGCTGATGCAGTGGGCGACAGTATGACTATACTTGTTGATAGCGGTATAAGAAATGGCACAGACATATTCAAGGCACTTGCGATGGGTGCACACGGTGTGCTTATCTGCAGACCTTTTGTAACTGCACTTTATGGCGGCGGTGAAGAAGGTGTTAAGGTGTATATCGAAAAACTTGCGGCAGAGCTTAAAGATACAATGGCTATGTGTGGAGTTCACAGTATAGGCGAGATCAGCATTGAAAACATAAGACTTCCGAAATAAGAAAGGGTAAGCAAAATGCAGACAAATATCACAAGAGAAGAAGCATGGACACTTCTTAATGAATATAACAAAGAAGAATTTCATATTGAACACGGCGAAATTGTTGAAAAAACAATGAGATATTTTGCCAAGGAAATGGGACATGATGAAGAATTCTGGGGAATAGTTGGTCTTCTTCACGACCTTGACTTTGAGCTTTACCCTGACGAGCACTGCACAAAGTGTCAGGAAATAATGAGAGAAAAGGGAATCAGCGATGATGTTATACATGCCTGTGCAAGCCACGGCTACGGTATAACAGTTGACATCAAGCCTGAGCACGAAATGGAAAAGGTGCTTTATGCCGTTGATGAACTTACAGGCCTTATCGGTGCGGTTGCTATTATGCGCCCTTCAAAGAGTGTTCAGGACCTTGAACTTAAGTCTGTGAAGAAAAAGTTCAAGACACCAAAGTTTGCTGCAGGCTGTTCAAGAGAGGTTATAGAGCAGGGGGCACAGATGCTGGGATGGGAGCTTGATTATCTTATCGAAAGAACACTTGATGCTTTAAGAACATTCAGACCATAAAATAAAAAGCCTTGATAATTCAAGGCTTTTTTTGTTCAGATTATTTTTAAATTAGGGTTTTCTTCAGCGCTTTCCTTTAAAACTTTCATAAGGCTGAATGTGTATTTGCCTATTGCTTCTTCAAGGGCATCTTTGTTTATGATTTGGATTTCTGTTTCATCTTTTATTGATGTGAGACAGTCGTGAAGGGCATCGAGATTTTTTCCGTACCATTCAGGCAAATCAAGAAGTGAGATAAGTGTTTCATGAAGAGAAGCTTTGTCGGCTATATTTTTTCCGTTAAGAATAACTTTTTTCATATGTTATTCCTCCCCGTAAAGCAGTTCAAATGTTTCGTAGTGGTCGCCTGTGTAGTAAATGAGACCGTCGTTGGAGAAAACTATACGCTCAGCACCACGTTTTTTGCCAAGAGAGTTGATATCGCATTCGGTGTATTTTCTGCCGTCTTCGTCAGGCAAAAGACCTTCGTAGTTGCCGAATTTGTCGCCGCCGATACACATTCCCGGTGCAAATGGTTCAAGGCTTCCGCCTTCCCAGCCGAGGTCACGGGCTTCGTTTTTAGTCATAAAGTTTGATGGGAGGCAGCCGTACTGATAGATGTAAAGCGCAACATCTTCTTTTGTGGTGTAGGTTCCGTCTTCGTCAAGATAGTCAATCTCTTCTTGTTGGGAGGCTTCTTCCTGTGCAACTTCTTCTTCGGTA
>JAFYQL010000139.1 GCA_017547125.1 Bacillota bacterium | reverse complement strand
TACGTTCAAAAAACGGTACACAGGTTATGAGTATCAATGTTCTTGTTGATAACGAAACAGACCCTGTTGTTTGGAGAGGTCCTGTTATTGCTGGCGTTGTTCAGCAGTTCTGGAAAGATGTTCTCTGGAGAGACGTTGACTGTCTTTTTGTTGATATGCCTCCTGGAACAGGCGATGTTGCTCTTACAGTATTCCAGAGCCTTCCACTTGACGGCATTATCATTGTAACAAGTCCACAGGATCTTGTTAGCATGATTGTAGGCAAGGCTGTAAACATGGCAAAGATGATGAACGTGCCAATTCTTGGTCTTGTTGAAAACATGAGCTATGTTGAATGTGACGACTGCGGACACAAAATTATGCTTTACGGTGAAAGCAAACTTGAACAGGTTGCTATGGAATATCAGCTTCCGCATCTTGCACAGCTTCCTATCCGTCCTGCTAATGCAAAAGCATGTGACGAAGGCAGAGTGGAAGAGATTGAAATGCCTGAACTTGAACAGGCATACCAGCTTATTGAGTATTTAATTACTAAATAATGCTTGCAAAAAAATGGAAGCAGTGATATAATGTCTCGTAGCGGAGTATATTGGTTTCTAAAGAGTGAGTTGAAAGACTCACTCTTTTTTATACCTTTTATCAATTATAACACGGCGTACATTTAACCATTAAAACGGAGGTTGATTAAGTGGCAAAGGTTAATAACACAGAAAGCAAAGTTGAGCAGCTTGTTATGCCAGTAGTTGAAGAACTTGGTTTTGAACTTGTTGACGTTGAGTTCGTTAAGGAAGGTCAGAACTGGTATTTAAGATTCTACCTTGACAAAGAAGGCGGCATCGGTATCAACGACTGCGAAGTGGCAAGCAGAAGATTTGAAAAATTACTTGATGAAAAAGAACTTATTGAACAGGCATACATACTTGAAGTAAGCTCACCTGGTCTTGACAGACAGCTTAAGAAAGAAAAAGATTTTGTAAGATATGCAGGTTCACTTGTTGATGTAAAGTTTTACAAAGCCTATGAAGGCAGCAAAGAACATCAGTTTACACTTAAATGCCTTGAAGGCACAACAGTTAAACTTGAAGACGAAAACGGAAATGAACTGTCATTTGACAGAAAAGATATAGCGATTATTAAACTTGCAGTTATTTTTTAAAGAGAAGGAGTGTTAAATTATGGATAAGGCCGAATTCATTGAGGCATTAAACATCATCGAAAAAGAAAAAGGTATCGATAAAGAAATTATTTTTGAAGCTATTGAAACATCACTTGTTACAGCTTGCAAAAAGAACTTCGGTACATCACAGAATATCGTAGTTGATATGAACAGAGAAACAGGCGAAATCAAAGTATTCGCTCAGAAAGAAATCGTTGAAGAAGTAGAAGATCCAATGCTTCAGATGTCAGTTGCAGAAGCACAGATCCTTAATCCTTCATACAAAGTAGGCGACATCTTCAATGAAGAAGTTACACCAAAGGATTTTGGCAGAATTTCAGCTCAGACAGCAAAACAGGTTGTAGTTCAGAAATTCAGAGAAGCTGAAAGAGAAATTCTTTTCAACCAGTACATCACAAAAGAAAAAGATATCGTAACAGGTATTGTTCAGAGAAAAGAAAAGAAAAACGTAATTATCCAGCTTGGTAAAATCGATGCAATCCTCGCTCCTGGCGAACAGATTGCAGGCGAAGAATATAACTTCCAGGACAGAGTAAAAGTATACGTTCTTGAAGTAAAACAGACAACAAAAGGTCCACAGATCTATGTATCAAGAACACATCCTGAACTTGTTAAGAGACTTTTCGAACAGGAAGTTCCTGAAGTTCACGACGGCGTTGTTGAAATCAAGAGCATCGCTCGTGAAGCAGGCTCAAGAACAAAGATCGCTGTTTACTCAAAAGACCCTAATGTTGATGCAGTAGGTGCTTGTGTAGGCCAGAACGGTTACAGAGTAAACGTAATTGTAAACGAACTCCACGGTGAAAAGATTGATATCATCAACTGGAACGAAGACCCAACTGAATTTATCGCAGCTGCATTAAGCCCATCAAAGGTTGTTGCTGTAGAAATCAATGCAGAAGAACAGAGTGCAAAAATCGTAGTTCCTGACCACCAGCTTTCACTTGCTATCGGTAAAGAAGGTCAGAACGCAAGACTTTCAGCTAAACTTACAGGCTGGAGAATTGACATCAAGAGCGAAAGCCAGGCAGAAGCAACAGGTTTCTTTGATGAAGCAGAATAATTTTTGAGGAGGAAGAAAAAGTATGATTAAACAGAAAAAAATTCCTCTTAGAAAATGCACAGGCTGTCAGGAAATGAAAAGCAAAAAAGAACTTATCAGAATAGTAAGAAATGAAGAAGGCGAATTTTCAGTAGACTTTACAGGAAAGAAAGCCGGCAGAGGTTCTTACATCTGCCCTGATATCGTTTGTCTTGAAAAAGCACAGAAAAATAAAGGTCTTGAACGCAGTTTTAAACAGGCCGTGCCGAAAGAGGTTTATGAAAGCCTCAGAGAGGAACTGGTGAAAGGCAGTGCAGAATAATAAATTTTATTCAATGCTTGGGCTTTGCATGAAGGCCGGCAGACTTACATCAGGCGAAGTAGGATGTGAGGCAGCCATCAAAGGCAAGAAGGCAAAACTCATAATTGTTGCAGAAGATGCTTCTGAAAACACAAAAACAAAATTCGCAAATTCAGCTAAGTTTTACGCAGTTGATTTGATAACATACGGAAATAAATCGGAACTCGGATATGCTCTTGGAAAAGGTGAAAGATCGGTTGTAGTTGTTACAGACCCAGGGTTTGCGGCAAAGTTTAAAGAGATGTCCGTTAATTGAATAGGAGGTGGAGACTTTGTCAAAAGTAAGAATACACGAATTGTCAAAGGAATTGAACGTTAGTTCTAAAACTATTATAGAAAAACTTAAAGAAATCGGAATAAATGCTTCAAGCCATATGAGCGCTGTTGATGATGAAGCTGTTAAGTTCATCAAAAACGCTTATGCACCAAAGGCTGAAGTAAAGGCTGAACCTAAGAAGGAAGAAGTTAAAGCTGAACCTAAAAAGGAAATGCCAAAGAAAGAAGAAGTTAGAAGAGACAACAAACCAAACTTCGAAAAGAGAGACAACAGACCTAATTTCGAAAAGAGAGACAACAAGCCAAACTTTGAAAAGAGAGACAACAAACCTAACTTTGAAAAGAAAGGCAACTTTGACAGAAAGCCAAATTTCGAAAACAAAGGTAATTTTGATAAAAAACCAAACTTCGAAAACAGAAGACCTGAAAGACAGGAAAGAGTTGAAGAAGTAAGAACAGCTTTTGATGAAGTAAGAGAAAGCAAAGAAAACAGAGAAAACAAATTTGCCAACAAAAAAGTGTTCGAAAAGAACAGAAATTCTTTCGGTGATGATCAGGAAAGAAAAGGCGGCAAAAAAGATTTCGGCAACAAGAACAACAAAAATAATAACAACAAAAACTTCAATAAAAAGGACAACTTCAAGAAAGAAGAACCAAAGAAGGAAGCTCCAAAGCCTGTAGTTGTGGAAGAAGATGACGGCGAACTTAAAATCAAGAAGATTCCTGCATCACTTACAGTTAAGGAACTTGCAGAAGTACTTGGCAAAAAAGGTACAGAACTTGTAGCAGCTGCTTTCAAGAAAGGTCAGCTTCTTAATATCAATGCAACTCTTGACTTTGATATGGCTACAGAAATTGCAGAAGAATACAATGTAATTCTTGAACTTGAAGAAGAAAAAGATATCTTTGAAACAGTGTTTGCTGAAGTTGAAGACAGCGAAGATGATCTTAAAGAAAGACCACCTGTAGTTGTTGTTATGGGTCACGTTGACCATGGTAAAACATCACTTCTTGATGCTATCAGAAACTCAAAGGTTACAAAGGGTGAAGCAGGCGGTATCACACAGCATATCGGTGCTTACACAGTTCAGATTCAGGGCAAACCAATCACATTCCTTGATACACCAGGTCACGAAGCTTTCACAGCTATGCGTATGAGAGGTGCTCAGGTTACTGACATTGCTGTACTTGTAGTTGCAGCAGACGACGGTGTTATGCCACAGACAGTTGAAGCTATCAACCATGCTAAAGCTGCAGGCGTAAGTGTAATCGTTGCAGTTAACAAATGCGATAAAGATACAGCTAATCCTGACAGAGTATTGCAGGAACTTACAGAACATGAACTTATCCCTGAACAGTGGGGTGGCGATACTATTTGTGTTAACGTATCAGCTATGACAGGTCAGGGTATTGATGAACTCTTGGAAATGC
>JAFYQL010000013.1 GCA_017547125.1 Bacillota bacterium | reverse complement strand
GCAAGATCAATGTTAAAGAAGGCGATGTAATCGAAAAGAACACAGCCCTTATGACAGTTGAAGCGATGAAGATGGAAACATCAATTATGGCTAAGATTGGCGGTACAATCGATAAGATTTATGTAAAACAGGGCGACAAGGTAATGCCTGAAGACCTTCTTATTACATTTGTAAAGGAATAATCAAATAAAAAAAAGCGGAGAGAAATCTCCGCTTTTTTGTTGCCCGAACGATAATAATTTCAGCATGAAAACTATTTAATTGCTGAATACAAATGGGATTTTTTCAACAGATGACGTTGGTTGACGGAAGAGTTTCTTTTGTCTGAACTGCAGGCACATAGGCTGTCTGTGGTGCAAAAAGGTCAACAGGGAATTCGAGAGAGTTGAAGAATGCACAAGGGTCAAAGGCAGTAGCACCAGCAGTATTTGTGCATTCGCCAGGTACGCAGTTTCCGAGATTTTCAACAGAAAGATTTGAAAGGCGAAGAAGTTTGACTACGGCAAAAAGACCGATGGTAATGCTTACACTGTCAGGGACTTCACTGTCATCTGAGTGCATGTGGTATGGTGGTGCGCAGTTGCCATGGTGGTGGTTTTCGTGTCCGCCGCAGCCATTACAGTTATTGCAGCCGCTATATCTGTTGTGTCCGTAAGGGTTGCCACAATCACTGCATTCACAGCTTTGTGCACACATTGTGCAGTCGGCAGGACAGCAAAGGAAGCAGTTGTCTTTCATGCCTGAGCTGCACTTGTAGTGGAGGGCAGCATTAAGTGAAATTGCTGATGCTTCAACAGCAATATAAGGTCCGCTGCTGTTTAAAGTGCCGTAAAGCTCATTAAATGCGGAAGTATTTGTGTCGTCGCCGGCAAAGAGAGTTACAGTTGTGGTGTATGAGCTGCTTGCTCTTGTGCAGGAGATTTCACAGCTGTCGGAGTTGAAAAACTTGAGTGTATAGTTAAATGTGTATTTTACAGTTACATCCCAGTAGCATGGGCGAAGCATACTCTGTTCTTTGTTGATTACGGAGATGCTTTTGATGCAGAAGTCGCTTACAGTAACAGAAACGGCATTTGGAGGCGGAGCAACTACGTTTGATGTGCAGGCACAGTCGCTCTGGCCATTTAAGTTTCTTGCAGGACCTATTTCGTTTCTTGTAAGACAAATCTGGAGACGGCACTGGTCAAAAATCTTTGGAACATTGATACAGACATCAACAGGAATTGGGGTATCTGCTAAACAACAAGAAGCCATAATAATCCTCCTTTTTTATTTGCTGAAATTATTATTCGTTCTGCTTTATAGTATGAATGCCCGTTTGAAAGTGTGAAAAAAAGCCGAGGGCAATTTGCCTTCGGCTTTGGATGTTGTTTTGTTTATTTTTGTGCGTCTGCTGCAGCGTTTGCAGCATTTTCTTCTTCTTCAAGGACAGCGGCTCTTTTCTGAGCAAGTTTTGTAAACTTGAAGAACTGGTCAGGAAGAATAAGAATCATTGCAAGTACTACGATGCCTACAGTTTTGAGTGCAAGCATACCTTCATTTATGGCTGATGCAAAGTCGCCTATCATAATGTCGTGCATAGCATAGTAGATGCCGGCCCCCGGAACAAGAGGGTAAATGGCCGGAAGTACATAAAGAAGCTTTGGCATTGTGTGTGATACAGAAAAATATTTTGCCATTATGCAGATTGTTGATGAAGCAAGGAAGAGCCCTGCTGCATTAAGGTGAGCATATCTGTCAAGTGTGAAGAAAATGGCATATCCCACTGCACCTGCTAAACCTACATAAACAAGTTCTTTTTTAGGTGTGTTATATATTATTGCAAAGAAAAGGCAGGCAAAAAATGAACACACAGCTTCAATTAAAATAAGCATATCAGTTCACACCTCCTATAAATGCCCAGAAGTAAAGGGCAAAGGCAATGCCTATGGCAATGGCAACACCGGAGATGATAGCCTCCATAGATCTTATCCAGCCAGAAAGGTATTCGCCGTTAAGAATGTCGTTTACGGCATGGGCCATAGGAACACCGGGAGCAAATGTGATAAGTGAGCCTATGATTATTTTGTCAAGGTTTGTGCCTATGTGGAAGTTTCTTAAAAGAACAGAAACAAAGCCTACAGCAAAGCCCGCTGACATTGTTACAATGAATGACGGAAGCTTGTGTGTGTTGAGATACTGAAGAGTTATGCCAACACAAGTGCCTACAACAAGTGATGCTATAAAGTCATATATTGTTCCGCCAAACATAAATGATCTGAATGCGCCTGAAATTGCAAAGGCGGCTACAGTGACAGGGAAAGTGTATGTACTTTTGTTTGCGATGTTACGAAGGGACTTGATTGCTGAACCTGCAGATATGTGTCCTCTTACGAATGATGTAACAACGCCTTCGATAAGGGCAATTCTTTCCTGGTTCATACCTTTTTTCTCAAAGTGTTTAACCATAGTAAGAAGGCCGGCTTCTTCGCTTTCTACTGTTACAATGATGCTGTATGCTGAAATGAAAACTTCTTTTTTTGTAAATGGATAAGCGCCAAGAACTTTGTACACCTGATCTTCAGTCTGGTGTGTGGCGCAGCCGTTGAATGTAAGTCGTTCGCCAACTGTTACAGCAAGCTCCAGAACTTTTTTGGATCTCATTTAAAATCTCCTTTAAAACGTATTTTGCGCATAATACTGCATTCTAAGTGATACTTAGATTTTAACAGTAAAAGTAAAAAAAGCAATATTTTTGTTGCATTTAGGCGGGGTTAATTGAAAAAAGAGAAAAAACGGGTTATTGTATATATAAGGAGAATAATGTATACTTTTTTGTGGTGATGAATATGGCAGAAAAATACAGAACTATATTAAACGAGGCACAGGCAGAAATTGTTGAGAAAAAATCACGATTTATTTCTTACGCAAAGCCTGTAAAAACAGAAGAAGAGGCCCGTGAATTTATAGATATGATTAAAAAAATGAACTGGGATGCAACACATAATGTTTTTGCATATCAGGTGGGCGAAAGAAATGAAATTCAGCGTTTCAGCGATGACGGAGAGCCTCAGGGCACAGCCGGCATGCCTGTTTTAACTGTGCTTACAGGTGAAGAAATCAGAAACACAGTTATTGTTGTTACAAGATACTTCGGCGGCACACTTCTTGGAACAGGCGGTCTTGTAAGGGCTTATGG
>JAFYQL010000138.1 GCA_017547125.1 Bacillota bacterium | reverse complement strand
TAAAGGAAGAAGAAAGAAAAAAGGCAGGTGGTTCGACCTGCCTTAAATTATATACTTCTTATTTGTTGCCGTAGAAGCACTTGATATAGATGTCTCTCATTTCAGAGATTAATGGATATCTTGGGTTAGCGCCTGTACACTGGTCGTCGAATGCTTCTTCGCTCATTTCGTCAAGGTCAGCAAAGAATACTTCGTCGTTTTCGCCCCAGTCCTTGCCAAGTCTTTCGCCCCATTCTTTAATTGATTTTTCAATGCCGCAAGTTTCTTTAAGTTCTTCGATTGCTGCAATGAGGTTATCAAATTTTTCCTGTGGTGTGTTGCCGCCAAGGCCAAGGTAATCAGCGATTTCTACGTATCTTTCAAATGCCTGTGGATACTTGTACTGTGGGAATGTACCCATTCTTGTAGGCTGTGGAGTTGCATTGAACTTCATAACTTCTGTAAGAAGAAGAGCATTAGCTACACCGTGCTGTACGTGGTGGTGTGAACCAAGTTTGTGAGCAAGTGAGTGGCAGATGCCGAGGAATGCATTAGCAAATGCGATACCTGCGATACAAGCTGCATGAGCCATCTTTTCACGAGCTTCAACGTCATTATTGCCATATTTGTATGCTCTTGGAAGGTAATCAAATACCATCTTGATAGCCTGAAGTGCAAGACCGTTTGTAAAGTCTGTTGCAAGAACTGATACATAAGCTTCGATAGAGTGTGTTAAGCAGTCGATACCTGAAGCTGCTGTAAGTCTTGGAGGCTGTTCAAGCATATTGTCTGCGTCTACTACTGCCATTGTTGGAAGGATTTCGTAGTCAGCGATAGCATATTTAACAAGTTTAACTTCGTCTTTAATGATTGTGAATGGTGTAACTTCTGAACCTGTACCTGATGATGTTGGGATAGCTACCATGATAGCTTTCTGACCCATCTTAGGGAATGTATAGATTCTCTTTCTGATATCTACGAATCTCATTGCGAGGTCTTCGAAGTCTGCTTCCGGATGTTCATACATAATCCAGATAATCTTAGCAGCGTCCATAGCAGCGCCGCCGCCGAAACCGATAACTGCGTCAGGCTGGAAGAGTTCAGCAGCCTTGAGACCTACTTTTGCACTCTTAAGTGTTGGGTCAGCTTCGATATCGCAGAATACCTGATGTTTGATACCCATATTATCAAGAAGATCTGTTACAGGTTTTGTATTGCCATTGCTATAGAGGAATTTGTCAGTAACGATAAGAGCTTTCTTAACGCCATAAATATCTTTAAGTTCCTGCAGAGCTACGCCCATGCAGCCTTTCTTAAAGTAAACTTTTTCAGGAACTCTGAGCCAAAGCATATTTTCTCTCCTTTCAGCAACTGTCTTAATGTTAAGAAGCTGTGCTACACCAACGTTCTGTGAAACTGAGTTGCCTGCCCAAGTACCACAGCCAAGTGTAAGAGATGGAAGTAAACGGAAGTTGTAAAGGTCACCGATAGCACCCTGTGATGATGGAGTGTTGATAAGGATACGGCAAGTCTTCATTACATCCTGGAATTTAGCAATCTTTTCTGGACATTTAACTGGGTCAACATAAAGAACTGATGTATGACCAACACCACCGTCGATAACGAGTCTTTCAGCGATTCTTAAAGCGTCTTCATAGTCTTTTGCTTTGTACATAGCAAGAACTGTTGAAAGTTTTTCGTGAGCGAATGGTTCTTTTGTTACGTCAAGTTCGCTAACTTCACCAAGAAGGATCTTTGCTTCTTCAGGAACTTCAAAGCCTGCAAGTTCAGCGATTCTAGCTGGTTTACGGCCTACGATTTTAGCATTGATGCCGCCGTTTGGAGTAAGGATAACTGGTCTTACTTTTTCTTTTTCTTCTTCATTAAGGATGTAAGCGCCTCTCTTAGCGAATTCATCTCTTACTGCGTCATATACTTTTTCAAGAACAACTACAGACTGTTCTGATGCACAGATTGTACCGTTGTCGAATGTTTTTGAGTGGATAACTGAGTTAACAGCCATAAGGATGTCTGCTGAGTCGTCGATGATAGCTGGAGTATTACCATTACCTACACCAACTGCTGGTTTACCTGATGAGTAAGCTGACTTAACCATACCAGGACCACCTGTTGCAAGAACCATGTCAGCATCTTTCATAACTTCAATTGAAAGGTCGATAGATGGCTGGTCGATCCAAGCGATGATACCTTCAGGAGCACCTGCTTCAACAGCTGCTTCAAGAACTATCTTACAAGCTTCGATTGTACAGTTTTTAGCTGTTGGATGAGGAGAGAAGATGATACCGTTTCTTGTTTTAAGAGCAAGAAGGGCTTTGAAGATTGCTGTTGATGTTGGGTTTGTTGTTGGGATAACAGCTGCAAGTACGCCAACTGGTTCATAAACCTTTGTGATACCGAAAGCTGTGTCTCTTTCAAATACACCACAAGTCTGTGTATTTTTGTATGCATTATATATATATTCTGATGCGAAGTGGTTTTTGATAACTTTGTCTTCCACAAGGCCCATGCCTGTTTCTGCTACTGCCATCTGCGCAAGAGGAATTCTCTTTTTGTTAGCCGCCATAGCTGCAGCTTTGAAAATTTCGTCTACCTGTTCCTGTGTGTACTGAGAAAACTTTTTCTGTGCCTCTCTTACTTCAGCAATTCTGAGTTTAAGAGTTTCAACACTGTTGATGATTTCTGGTCTTTCAACCTTTTTTGCTTTTGCTGCCATACTGTTTCCTCCTTCGATTTATAAAAGAATTTTTTATTAGTTATATGGTAAACGCCGATTGTTTGCGTTCCTTTTAACCTGTTTTAAAGATAGCATATCTTTTATATAATTTCAACAACTTTTTTATAAATTTTAAAAGAATTTTTGTGCAATAATTATATTTTTAACTTACTTTGTGATAAGCTATATACAAGTTCTTTCTTTTTTTAACAATCTTTTTTCCAAACTCATATTTTATTGGCATTTTATGGGCAAAAACCTTGATTTTAGGGCTTTTTTATTTCGTACGCAAGTTATTTGTTTAACACATTTTTATCGACTGGTCGTTTTTTTATTAACAATGTCTAGTGTTCATCGGCAGAAAAATATTACAGCACACCGGAATAAATGCTCCACGCCATAAGCTGCTGATACCCGTCGCTGTTAAGCTTCTGCTCTTCAGCCTTGTTTGACAGAAATCCACACTCAACAATAACCGACGGCACCGATGTATTTTTAAGAAGATAGTAGTTTTCATTTTCCTTTGCAGTACGTGTATTTTCCTTGTCAGCCTTTTCAGTTATGGCATTTTGTATGCATTCCGCAAGTCTTCTGCCCTTTTCTGATTTTCTGTAGTAAAAAACCTGTGCCCCCTTTGCTCTCGGCGAAGTAAAAGAATTTTGATGAATACTTATCATAATGTCTGCTTCTGTAGCATCTGAAAGAGATATCCTTTTCTTCAGGTCTGCCGTTTTATTTTTGTCAGTTGCCGTATCTTCATATCGTGTCATAACAGCCTGCGCACCGCCCATCTCAAGCAAAAACTTAAGATTATGTGCAATAACAAGATTGATGTTTTTTTCATCATCGCCATACATTCCCGTTTTTCCAGGGTCCCATCCGCCGTGCCCCGGGTCTATAATCACAACCTTGCCATCAAGGGGCAGCCTCTGTGCTGCATACAACTTATATTGATAAATCGCCTCGCCAAATAGCACCGAAACAAAGAATATTATGAAAAAATATCTCTTTAATTTTCTTTTCACATTGTCACAACCTTTTCACTCTTCATTCAAGTGTATTAGGTGCTTGTCATTTATATGACGGTTAACCAAATTTGTTGATTTTTTTGCCATATACCTTTATAATATATAATGTGTAAATTTAAACTGCCCGAAAAGGGCGTATATAAATCTAAGGGGGAACTTACAAATGAGTTTACTTGATCTTAAAGACAAAATCGAAAATATCGCCATTGAAGTTGAAGGCAAAACAGCCATCCTTACAATGAACAGACCAAAAGCATTAAACGCTCTTAACCACGACACATTAGCTGAAATTCAGACAGTTATGGCTGAAATCGCTGCTGATGAATCAATCTGGGGCGTTATCATCACAGGCGCTGGCAGAAGCTTTGTAGCAGGTGCTGACGTATCAGAATTCGTTAACTTCGATGCTCTTTCAGCTAGAGCTCTTTCAGAACACGGCCAGAAAGCTATGGACGCTATCGAAAACCTTGCAAAACCAGTTATCGCAGCTGTTAACGGTTTCGCACTTGGCGGCGGCAACGAACTTTCAATGGCTTGTGACATCAGAATTGCAAGCACAAAGGCTAAATTTGGTCAGCCTGAAGTAAACCTTGGTGTAATGCCATTCTTCGGCGGTACACAGAGACTTACAAGACTTTGCGGTTACGGCGCAGCTAAGAGACTTATCTTCTCAGCTGAAATGATCGATGCTGAAGAAGCTTTAAGAATAGGTCTTGTTGACAAGGTAGTTGAACCTGAAGTTCTTCTTGACGAAGCAAAAGCTATGATGAACCTTATCCTTACAAAGACTCCAAGAGCCGTAAGATACGCTAAAGTTGCTATCAACAAAGGCGCTGGTATGTCACTTGCTGACGGTCTTGAATTCGAAAAGACAATCAACGCTATCCTTTTCGCATCACAGGATAAAGTTGAAGGTGTTGACGCATTCCTTAACAAGAGAACACCAGAATACAAAAACATCTAATTAAAACATAAGAGTGTTGGTTTTAAGCCAACACTCTTTTTTTGTGGATACGAGCAATAAAAAAGCACTTACTTTCGTAAGCGCTTAACTTTTATAACTCTATAATTCTCAATACGGACATTTCCCCAAAATAATCTTTGTTTTATTAACAGGATACGGCACATTTTCCGCAGAAAATCTTTCTATTTTCACAATTCTTCCCACGTTTTTCAGTCCTTCATTTCCAACAAATACAATTACTTCATCTCCGCACTTGAGTGTTTCGTCCTCGGTTCTGTAATAATATGTTTTGCTTCCACCATGACCAAAAGAAACACTGCAATAAATATATTCGCCTTCCCCGATGACTTCATTAGTATATTCTTCTTCAACAACAGTTCTGCGGGTAACTTTGCTAACTACTTTTTCTGCCTCGTCTTCATCATCCACAGGATCTATGGCATACAAACGAATAGAATATGCATCGCACATATCATCATCCGAAAAATAGAAATAATCGGCAACATAACCGCTTTTAAGCATGGCGTAATCAAAGCACAATTCTTCAATACAAAGAAGATTTTCATTTTTATCATAAATATTGGCTTTTATGGCAAATTCATCATACTTGTTCATAGACTGAGCAAGTTTTTTTGTGTTAATCAATTCCGCATTAAGCTGAAGAGTATCACAATCTGTCACAAGATTATGCTTGAAAGTTATTCCGTACTTATTGAACACGGACATATCAACAGAAATATTCTTTTTCACTGTTCTGAGAAGTTCTCGCAGTACTTTTTCATCCTCATCTTCTTCATCTTCACCGAATGAAGCCTCCATTGTTACAGAAAAGCTTTCTTCCATTGTATATGTATCTTCATATTCTTCTTCAGCCGCACGTCTTTCCGCCTCAAGCCTTTCAGCTTCAAGTCTTTCGGCACGCTCCATTTTTCTTGCTGCGTCTGCTACTATATCAATACCCCTGAGTAAAAATAAGGTTTCCCAGAATCCCATACGTACACCTCCCGAGCCACATTGCCCTTTACAAAATTATCTCGCAAAAAAGATAATAATGCAATATAAAACAAAAACCCCTGATTTCTCAAGGGTTTAATGGCGGAGATGGTGGGATTCGAACCCACGCGCCCTTGCGGACAAACTGATTTCGAGTCAGCCTCGTTATGACCACTTCGATACATCTCCGGATATAACAAAAGCAGTCTTATAAAGACTGCTTTATCACAGGGGCAGAAGGACTCGAACCCTCGACATTTGGTTTTGGAGACCAACGTTCTACCAACTGAACTATACCCCTACATTATGAATTTAACGAATATATTGTAATACTCAAAACCGTTTTGGTCAATATCTTTTTGTCAAAACGGAGAAAGTGGGATTTG
>JAFYQL010000137.1 GCA_017547125.1 Bacillota bacterium | reverse complement strand
TATCTCCGTTTTTGATTATTTCATTGCCTTCAGCCTTTTTACCATTGTACTTGATGCGTTTTTTTCTCAGCATTTTGTAAACAAAAGACTTTGGTGCAGTATTGAAATACTTGAAAAGAAACTTGTCCAGTCTCTGGTTTTCTTCCCTTTCGGTAATATTTACAACTTTCATATTATCCCTCTATTATCCGTGAATCCAGCTTAAGTATGAATTGATGAAAGCATCAATGTTTCCGTCCATTACAGACTGAATATTACCTGTTTCTTCGCCTGTTCTAACGTCTTTAACCATTGTGTATGGCATAAATACGTAGCTTCGTATCTGGCTGCCCCATGCGTTGATCTTAACGTCGCCTCTGATTTCAGCAAGTTTGTTCATCTGTTCTTCAATCTTGAGTTCAACAAGTCTTGATTTAAGCATTTTCATAGCAGTATCCTTGTTGCTGTGCTGGCTTCTTTCGCTCTGGCACTGAACTACGATACCTGTTGGGTAGTGTGTGATACGGATAGCAGAAGATGTTTTGTTAACGTGCTGACCGCCGGCACCGCTGGCACGGTATGTGTCAATACGAAGGTCATCGTTGTTAATCTGGATATCTGTATCTTCTTCAATTTCAGGCATAACGTCTACAGAAGCAAATGATGTGTGTCTTCTTCCTGATGAGTCGAATGGTGAAACTCTTACGAGACGATGAACACCTTTTTCACTCTTGAGGTAACCGTATGCATTCATACCTGTAACCTGGAATGTAACAGATTTGATACCTGCTTCATCGCCTTCAAGGTAGTCAAGAGTTTCGCAGCTGAAGCCTCTCTTGTCTGCCCATCTTGTGTACATTCTGAAAAGCATGCTTACCCAGTCACAAGCTTCTGTACCGCCTTCACCTGCGTGAAGAGTAACAATAGCATTTTCTTTGTCATATTCACCGTCAAGCAAAGTAGCGATTTTAAGTTCATCAAATTCTGTGATGAATTCTGTTCTTAAAGTTTTACCTTCTTCAAGAAGTTCTTCATCATCTTCTTCTCTGCCCATTTCGATGATTGTGTAGATTTCTTCATATTTTGCCACAAGGTCATCATAACCCTGTACTTTCGCCTTAAGTGCAGCTGTCTGCTGGAGGATTTTTTTACTCTTTTCCATATCATTCCAGAATTCAGGGTCTGCGGCGATTTCTTCAAGCTCACTTATCTTTTCGCGGGAACCAGCGACGTCAAAGTAAAGCCCCCATTTCCTTTAATTTTTCGTCGTAAGAACTAAGTTCCTGACCGATCTGTTCAAGTTCGAACATTTTTTAATCAACTCCTTAAAAATAAGCCTTTCGGCTGACAATGAGTAATATATAAACGCCATAGGCGTTTCTTTCATTTGTTCGCGCTTTTACGCAGTATATAATATATAACAAATACAGCCTGAAATCAAGGTTTTTCAGGCTGTAAAAGTGATATTTTTATTCGTTTTTTCTGCAGAAGTTACTGCATTTTTACCATCTTGTGCAATTACTGTTTTGGTTCAAGAACAGATTCTCTCTGCGGCATCTGCTGCTTTGCAACCTTTGCGTGGAAAAGTGATTTAACTGTTTCAAGCTGAATTACATAGCTAAGGTCGTTGAACATATCGTAACTGTTAATCTTGTATTCAACAAGCGGGTCTCTCTGTGCAACAGTCTGAAGAGAAACACTCTGTCTCATTCTGTCCATATTGTCGATGTGTTCCATCCATCTTGAGTCAATAATCTTAAGCATAACCACACGTTCAATTTCTCTCATCTTTGGTTCTTCGCCTTCACGATGAGGAAGAACTGTGGCTATTTCTCTTTCTTTTAATTTATAAAGGCTCTTACAAGCACTTGTAACACCTTCAATAAATTTTTCTTTTGTCATTTCTGCCTTGTCTTCTTCTCTTATTCTTACAAGACCAATAGGAATTACAGGATGAAGTGACTTGCAGAATTCCATAAGGTTCCAGTCGTCGCAGTTTTCGCTTTCACCAAGTGTTCTTTCGGCAATGTTTTCAATTACGCCGTCAATCATACCCATAATAGATTCTCTGATATCTTCTCCGAAAAGTACACGTTTTCTTTCGCCGTAGATAATTTCTCTCTGTTCGTTCATTACCTCGTCATATTCAAGAAGGTGCTTACGGATAGCAAAGTTATTGCCTTCAACTTTCTTCTGTGCATTTTCGATAGCCTTTGTAAGCATACCGTGTTCGATAGGGTCATCTTCTTCGATACCAAGGCTGTCGATCATTTTTATTGTTTTTTCTCCGCCGAAAAGACGCATAAGGTCATCTTCAAGAGAAATATAGAAACGTGATTCACCAGGGTCACCCTGACGTCCTGAACGTCCGCGGAGCTGGTTGTCGATACGTCTTGATTCGTGTCTTTCTGTACCCACTATCTTAAGACCGCCGACTTCCTTAACACCTTCACCAAGCTTGATATCAGTACCACGGCCTGCCATATTTGTCGCAATAGTAACTGCTTTTAACTGGCCTGCCTGCGCAATAATCTGAGCTTCCTGTTCGTGATATTTCGCATTAAGTACGTTATGTGGGATACCCTTTGCTTTAAGAAGACGGCTGAGCTCTTCTGATTTGTCAATGTTTACTGTACCAACAAGTACAGGCTGACCTTTTGCATAAGCTGCTTCAACCTCTTTTATAACGGCACGGAATTTTGCCTTTTCTGTTTTGTAAACGACATCATTAAGGTCTTTTCTTGTAACAGGAAGATTTGTAGGAACAACAACAACGTCCATGTTGTAGATGTTTCTGAATTCTGTTTCTTCTGTCTGTGCAGTACCTGTCATACCGGCTTTCTTTTCGTATTTGTTGAAGAAGTTCTGGAATGTAACAGATGCAAGAGTTTTGCTTTCTTTCTTAACCTGAACTTTTTCTTTGGCTTCAATAGCCTGATGAAGACCGTCGCTGTATCTTCTGCCCGGCATAATACGTCCTGTAAACTCGTCTACGATCATAACTTCGCCGTTCTGAACAACGTAGTCTTTATCTCTTGACATATTGTAGTTAGCCTTAAGGGCATTGTTGATATGATGAAGAACTTCAAGGTTGTTAGGGTCTGAAAGGTTTTCAAGCTTGAAGAATGCTTCAGCCTTCTTTACACCCTGCTGTGTAAGAACAACGCTCTTTGCCTTTTCATCAACTACAAAGTCGCCTTCTTCAATAAGTTCTTCTCTGATGATGGCATTCATAGCCTCTGTTTCGTTAACAAGACGGCCCTTCTGAAGTGTTTTTGCAAAATAGTCTGCAATAAGGTAAAGCTGTGTACTCTTTGTGCCACTGCCTGAAATAATAAGAGGAGTTCTTGCTTCATCGATAAGAATAGAGTCGATTTCGTCAATTACCGCATAGTGAAGGCCTCTTAAAACCATCTGTTCTTTTTTAACAACCATATTGTCTCTGAGGTAGTCAAAGCCAAGCTCATTGTTTGTTGCGTATGTGATATCGCAGCTATACATTTCGCGTCTTTCTTCAGGAGTCATGTGATGAAGAATAACACCTACACTGAGACCAAGGAATTT
>JAFYQL010000136.1 GCA_017547125.1 Bacillota bacterium | reverse complement strand
CCAGGCGCCGCCATCATAAGGTCTGCAAGTTCATCGATAACTATAACAATCTGAGGCATAAGGTCTGTTTCGTCCTTTCCACGTTTCATTTCGTTATAGCCCTTGATATCTCTTACATTGTGTTCAGCAAAAAGCTGATATCTGCCAAGCATTTCTCTTACGGCCCAGTTAAGTGAGCCTGCCGCCTTCTTAGGGTCTGTAACAACCGGAATAAGAAGATGAGGAATGCCGTTATATACGCTAAGTTCAACAACCTTAGGGTCAATAAGTATAAGCTTAACCTCTTCAGGATCGGCCTTATAAAGAATACTTGTGATAAGTGTGTTGATGCATACACTCTTACCGCTGCCTGTTGCCCCTGCAATAAGAAGGTGAGGCATCTTTGCGATGTCTGTTACAACAGGGTTGCCTGCAATATCCTGACCAAGTGCAAATGTTACCTTTGATGCGGCCTTTTTGAATGCATCACTTTCGATAACACTTCTTAAGTATACACTCTGGCTTTCTTTATTAGGAACTTCGATACCTACTGCAGACTTGCCAGGAATAGGCGCTTCAATTCTGATGCCTGTTGCTGCAAGGTTAAGTGCAAGGTCGTCTGAAAGGTTTACAATTTTGCTTACCTTAACACCCTGGCTTGGTGTAAGCTCATATCTTGTAACAGTTGGGCCTTTGTTTATCTGCACAACCTTTGCTTCAACACCGAAGCTATGAAGTGTATCTTCAAGCTTCTTTGCATTGTCAAGCATTTCCTTCTTGTTTTCGCCGGCGGCAGAATATGGTGCTTTGCCAAGAAGTTCTATCGGAGGAAACTCATATTTTTCATATTCCTCGTCATCATCGGCAAACTCAATTGCTTCTGTCTTAGGCATGTTTTTGATTTCTTTTTTGATGCTTTCGCTGTCAAAGTTTTCTTCTTCATTAAGTACGCCTTCAAGAAGTTTTCCGTCTTCAGCACCGCCAAATTCTATTGACTCTGCATCAAATGTTCTTTCTATTTTGTCAGGGAAGATAGCATTTATTTCTTCTTCTGTCTTTTCAGCCATTTCAAAAACAATGTCATCCTCATCTGTGTTTTCTTCAATCACACCAACAACTTCAATAAACTTGTCTTCTTTGTAATTCCAGTCTTTTTCGGCATCACGTTTAAAATCGTATGCTTCTTTTATTTCTTCAGCCTTTGGCGGTTCTTCTTTTTTCTTTTCAAACACAACTGCATCAAGAGCAGGAAGTGAATTATCAAGACCTTCATCGCCGTTGATTGTTATGTTAAAACCGCCTTTTTTCATTTTAAGAGGCGGAATTTCAGCAAACTTCTGCTGACGTTTCATTTCTGCCTCTTCTTCTTTTTTGGCACGTTTTGCTTCTTTTTCTTTTATGTGCTCGGCTCTTGCTTTAATTTTTGCCTCCTTCACTCTTCTTCTTGCTCTTATTGCGCTGAAGAATGCAAACACTGCCGCAAAAAGCGATTTGCCTGTTGTAAGCATAATACCTATAATCACAAGCACTGAAAGTGCAAGGTAGCTGCCTTTTTCAATTGCTGAGTAAAGTCCCCATGCAGTCAGACCGCCAACAACACCGCCGTTAAGGCTTGTGCCGTCTTTAAAGAAATACTTTACAAGATTGATAAATGTGCCATCTGCATATTTAGGAATACCGCCTTCTGTAACAAGATGGAAAAGTGCAGGTATGCTTATCATAAGCACAACAATACCGGCAATTTTTCCGTAGGCAAATTTTCTTTCTTTGCTTGCAAGCGCCCACACACAGAAAATAACAACAAATACCGGAAGAAGGAATGCACCTGCTCCGAATAAGCCTTTAAGGAATGTGTTCATTGCCACGCCTACAATACCCATTACATCTGAAAATAAACTTATCATAATAAATACTGAAACAAATATGCATAAAATCATTATAATTTCGTCATATATAGAATCACCAAATCTTTTTGGCTTGTCTGCTTCAGGCTGTTTTCTTTTATTTGCAGTTGTTGTTTTTGTGGCTGATGTTTTTTTAGGCTCTGCTTTTTTAGCCGGTGTGCTTTTTGCAGAAGCCGTATTTTTTGATGTTGATGTACGTTTTTTCTCTGCCATTTGTATCCCCTCGATATATATAAATTTTGTAATTAGTCACACTATTTGCATCATATAATTATAACACAAATTTTCCAGTTGTACTTAAAAAATTCTTAAATTTATCGACAAAGGGCATATTTGCATAAAATTATATATTCTGCTACACTTACATTATTATTGTAAGGCGGTGAATCTATGGAAAACAGTAAAAAACAACAGGAAATTATGTTTTTAAACACTCTTCTTTGCGTGCTTGTAGTGTTTATTCATTGTGCAAGCCACCCTGTTTCAAACTACATAAAACCATCCTTGCCTTACACTCTCACATTCATTCCCTGGAGGCTCAGCGCATTTGTTGTGCAGGGATTTATATTCTTAAGCGGCATGAAGCTTTTTCTTAAACCGCAGAATGATTTCAGCTACGAAAAATTCATATCAAAAAGAATCAAAACTGTGCTCATTCCTTATGTTTTTGCTGTTTTGATATATTACATATACTTTATGCGAAACGGATACTTCCCTTTCAGCATTAAGGATATTGTTTTCTATGTGCTTTCTGGATCACTTGTAAGTCCTTTTTATTTCATAGTGGCCATTATGCAGTTTTATCTGCTTATGCCTTTGTGGATAAAAATGACCGAAAAAACAAAGCCTTTGCCGTCTTTAATAATTTCGCTTATGGTAATGCTTGCAGCAAAGCACTATATACCTCAGTTTCTTGCAAACTTTGAAAAGATTGCATCATACAACGACAGAATATTTACCACATACCTTATATACTGGGTTGCCGGATGCTATGCAGGCAAAAATTATGCTAGCTTCTGTACTTTTATGAAAAAATGTTTCGTTCCGTTTGCATTGATATTCATTGCGCTTTCAGCAGCAGATGTAATTTTCACATACAAAGCTTTCGTTTACGGACAGTATTTTCCATTCCTCGAAAATCTGCACATGGTATATTGCATAGGTGCAACAGCCTTTACATTTTCACTTGGCACAATGATAAAAAATATTACGTTTATCAGATACATTGACGCAGTAAGTTTCAACATGTATCTCTTCCACTGCCTTGTGATATTTATAGCCAACGACTTTATGGCAAGGCTTGGAATAACATCAATAACAGTACAGTTTGCCTTAAGAATAATACTCGCCTATGGCGTAACATTCACACTGTGTATTGTGTATCAAAATATAAAATCAAAAATAAAAAGCAGAGCTTCCAGAGCGGTGTCATAAGAAAACAGAAAAATAAAGAACCTTGATTGCTTAAGGTTCTTTTATTTTTGAATTAAACGTGTTTGTTTTCTTATTCCATCAGTCCGCTCGCGGATTTCCATAAGAATACTAAACAAAATAAATCCAATGTATTCTTATGTCAGCTCCGCTTGACTCTGCTTTTTTTGAATTCAATTTCATTTATAAGTGTGAACACAAGCACTGTTGTGCCGCCTATCCACTGCATAGGTGATATAACTTCCTGAAGAACAACTGCTGAAATAACTAGTGCAGTTACAGGGTCAGTATAGCCGAAAAGTGATGCCTGCTGACCGCTGATATTTGATACAGATGAGAAATACATAAGGTATGCCATACCTGTATGGAAGCAACCAAGCACAAGAAGATTTATTCCGCCAAAAAGTGTTATTCCGCCGATATTTATTCCATCTGTAAAAAGCACATACGGAAGAACAACTATTACTGCTGAAACAAACTGGAAGAATGTTCTTTCGATACTGTCAATTCCTTTTATACTTTTATTGATAAGCACAACTGTTGCATAAAAAACTGCTGCGCCAAGTGCAAGCACAATACCCGTCATACCATTACTGCTGCCGATT
>JAFYQL010000012.1 GCA_017547125.1 Bacillota bacterium | reverse complement strand
AGTATGTCCTGAAGGCGCAATTACAGTTGAAAAAGATATCTAAGGAGGATTAAACAATGGGCGATAAAGTATTTATGCAGGGAAATGAAGCCTTTGCGGAAGCTGCTATCCGTTCAGGCTGCAGATATTTCTTCGGTTATCCTATAACACCATCAACAGAAATTCCTGAATACTATTCAAGAAAAGCACCTACAGAAGATCTTGTATTTGTTCAGGCAGAAACAGAAGTTTCAGCATTCAACATGGTAGCAGGTGTTGCTGCTGCAGGCAAAAGAGGTATGACAGCTACTGCTGGTCCTGGCTTTTCACTTGGCTGCGAAGCTATGAGCTACATGGCTGCTGCAGGTCTTCCAGGCGTTATCGTTGACTGTATGAGACCGGGTCCTGCTGACGGCGAAATCCTCGGTGCACAGGGCGACTATAACCAGCTTACAAAAGGCGGCGGTCACGGCGACTACAACACTATCGTACTTGCTCCTTATTCAGTTCAGGAATATGCTGACTTTGCTCCTCTTTCATTTGAGCTTGCTGAAAAATACAGAAACCCTGTAGTTGTTGCAAGTGACGGTACTATTGCCAAAATGATGGAAAACGTAGAACTTCCTGAAAGAATTCCACACCCAGACAGATTTGAATGGGCTTGCGACGGTATCAACGGCAGAGGTTACCACAACGACCTTACAACTTGCGGTGACGGTCCTGACCAGTGGGAACAGTTCAACCTTGACCTTCAGGCTAAGTTCAACAAAATAAAAGAAAACGAACAGAGATGGGAAGAAATCAACACAGAAGATGCTGACATCATTATGGTTGCTTTCGGTTCACTTTCAAGAGTTTGTCTCGATACAGTTAAGCTTGCAAGAGAAAACGGCATGAAGGTTGGTCTTATCAGACCTATCACTCTCTGGCCATTCCCTGAAAAAGCATTTGAAAAATACGAAAACACAGATACAAAGTTCTTCGTAACAGAGCTTAATGCAGGTCAGATGGTAGCAGACGTTAAACTTGCTGTTAATGACAAGAGAAGAGTAGAATTCTACGGCAGAATGGGCGGCAACACACCATCACCAGTTGAATTATACGAAAAATTATGCGAGATTTACAAATAATCGGGAGGTGACAGACATGAGTATAGTATATAAAAGACCTGAAGTTTTCACAGATGCATACATGAAATACTGCGGTGGCTGTGGTCACGGTATTATCAACAGACTTATCGGTGAAATTATTGAAGAAGAAAAACTTACAGAACAGACAGTTATTATCTGGCCAATCGGCTGCAGCGTTTATGCTGACAAATATTTTAAAGTAGACTCAATCTGCGCCCTTCACGGCAGAGCTCCTGCTATGGGTACAGGTGTTAAGAGATCATGTCCTGATGACCTTGTTATTGTATACCAGGGTGACGGCGATATGGTATCAGAAGGTATGGCAGAAATTATGCATGCCGGTATCAGAGGCGAAAAATTTACAGTTATCTTCGTAAACAACTCAATTTACGGTATGACTGGCGGTCAGATGGCTCCAACAACACTTATGGACCAGTATTCAACAACATCTCCATACGGCAGAAAAGAAGACAACTCAGGTAACCCTGTTAATATGGCAGAAATTATGTCAGGTCTTCAGGGCTGCTACTACAGCGAAAGAGTTGCTGTTAACTCACCTGCTAACATCAGAAAGACAAAAGAAGCTATCAAAAAAGCTTTCAAATATCAGATGGAAGGCAAAGGTCTCAGCTTTGTAGAAATTCTTTCCCCATGTCCAACTGGCTGGAAAATGAAACCAACTCAGGCTATCAAATGGCTTGGCGAAGAAGTTGTTAAACAGTACCCACTTGGATTATTCAAAGACTGCGGACAGGAGGAAAAATAATTATGAAAAGCGAACTTATTTTTTCAGGTATTGGCGGACAGGGTACAATCCTTATGGGAAAAATGGCATGTACTGCTGCTGCAAAAAAAGGATATAATGTAACTCTTTCTCCTACATACGGTCAGGAAAAAAGAGGCGGACGTGCAAGCTGCCAGGTAGTTATTTCAGAAGAAATGGGCTCTATGATTATTTCAAAGGCTGACACAATTCTTGTTATGGATGAAAAGTCACTTAAAGACTACGAAAACAAGGTTAAAGAAGGTGGCACACTTATCATCAACAGCTCAATGATAGACACAAAAGCAACAAGAACAGACATCAACGTAGTTGAAATTCCTTTCACAGAAATCGCTACTGAAGTTGCTACAGCAAAATCAGCAAACATGGTTGCTCTTGGTGCAGTTATCAAAACACTTGACATCCTTACACTTGAAGATGCAAAAGATGTAATTGCAATGAAAATGAAACCTGAACTTGTTGAAGCCAACATAAAAGCTCTTGAAGCAGGTTACAATTTCAAATAATTTTTAAAATATTTATTGTTTTCCCCATCCTACTTAAAGGAGCCCTGTACTTAACCGTACAGGGCTTCCTTTTTTATTTCTCACTTTTTATGCCCTCGCTTTTGCTTCGGGTTTCGAAATCTGCAGATTTCTCATATTCGGTTGTTGAAAGTAAAACTTTCTCCTTTTTCCTCGCTTCGCATCGGTTGTCGAAAATAAATTTTCTCCTAAAGTATTTTATTTATAAGTATCAGCGCCGCCAGGCCAGGAAGACCCAGTATTCCAATTACTGATGCATTAAGTATATTTACTCCAAGGCTTATTCCTATACCTTCAAGCAGAAAATTTGAAACAAGAATAGCACCAATACCCATAACACTGTTAAAAACAAACTTTATAATGCTTTTTACAGGCTTTATAAAAGAAATAAACACGACTATAAAAGCAATAACAGAAATTAAAGCATATATTTTTTCAGTATCCATAAAATCCCCCCGAAAGTATTTTTCTAACTTATTTTTTCAAATCCAACAATGCCTTTTTCTTTTGCTTCAATAATAAAATACTGGTACTGTCTTTCAAGTGCCTTTAGCCTATAAATACAGCTATCAAGCAAACACTCATCCGTCAGCATATTCATCATATTTTTCACATCTTTTATTTCTTCTTATATAATTTCTATCATTTCTATTATTTCTTTGCTATAATCAGATTTTTTCTTCAATTTTTCCATAAAAAAACACCTCCGTATGTACTGTATATATACTATGTACAAATGAAGGTGTTTATTCCTTAATTATTCAATTAAAGTTTTACTGTTGTCCAATCTTCACAGTTCCATACGTCTGTTACCACATCTCTGTAGAATTCAGGTTCGTGGCAGATAAGAAGAATACTGCCTTTGTATGCCTTAAGTGCTCTCTTAAGTTCATCCTTTGCATCTACGTCAAGGTGGTTTGTAGGTTCGTCAAGAAGAAGTACGTTTGTTTCGTTATTTATAAGTTTACAAAGACGTACCTTTGCCTGCTCGCCGCCGCTTAATACCTTAACCATACTTTCGATATGCTTTGTAGTAAGACCGCACTTTGCAAGGGCACTTCTTACTTCATATTGAGTATATGAAGGGAATTCCTTCCAGATTTCGTCAATACAAGTAACGTTTTCAGTATATTTCTTTTCCTGTTCAAAATATCCTGTGTAAAGATAATCGCCAAGTGTTGTTTTACCACTTAATGCAGGAATTTCGCCGATTATACTTCTTAAAAGTGTTGTTTTACCGATACCGTTGGCACCAACAAGGGCAATTTTCTGACCTCTTTCCATAGAAAGTGTAAGTGGTCTTGAAAGAGGCTTGTCATAACCGATAACAAGGTCTTCTGTCTGGAAAATATATCTGCCTGCAGCCCTTGCTTCTTTAAAGTTGAATTCTGGCTTTGGTTTTTCCTTGGCAAGTTCAATAACTTCCATTTTATCAAGTTTCTTCTGACGGCTCATTGCCATATTTCTTGTTGAAACTCTTGCTTTATTTCTTGCAACAAAGTCCTTAAGGTCTTCAATTTCCTGCTGCTGCTTTCTGTATGCAGCCTCAAGCTGACTCTTCTTCATTGCATAAACTTCCTGGAATTTTTCGTAGTTGCCTACATATCTGTCGATATTTGAATTTTCTACGTGATAAATAAGGTTTACTACGCTGTTAAGGAAAGGAATATCGTGTGAAATGAGAATGAAAGCATTTTCATAATCAATAAGATATCTCTTGAGCCATTCGATATGGCTTTCATCAAGGTAGTTTGTAGGTTCGTCGAGAAGGAGAATATCAGGTTTTTCAAGAAGAAGCTTGCCCATAAGTACCTTTGTTCTCTGACCGCCTGAAAGTTCAGTTACATCTCTGTCAAAACCGATATCATCAAGACCAAGTGCACGGCCAATTTCATCTACCTTTGAGTCAATTATATAAAAATCATGGTGATCAAGAAGTTCCTGAATAGCACCTGTTTCTTCCATAAGAAATGCCATTTTTTCATCATCTGCGTCAGCCATTTCAGCATAGTACTGATTCATCTGTGCTTCCATATCAAAAAGATAAGCAAATGCTGACTGAAGCACGTCTCTAATTGTCTGTCCCTTTTCAAGCACAGTGTGCTGGTCAAGATAGCCTACACGCACATTTTTTGACCATTCAATTTTACCTTCATCAGGCATAAGACTGCCTGTGATAATATTCATAAATGTTGATTTTCCTTCGCCGTTGGCGCCAACAAAACCTACGTGTTCACCTTTTAAAAGACGGAAAGAAACATCTGTAAAAATTGCTCTGTCGCCAAAACCATGGCTGAGTTTAACTACATTTAAAATACTCATTTCAATTCTCCTTTTAATATTTTCTCAAGTATATTTGCCACACCATAATTATCACAGTCTTCTGTAATTATGTCTGCATTATTTTTTATATGTTCATCGCCGTTTCCCATAGCAACCCCTATGCCGGCAAACATAATCATATCCATATCATTATCGCTGTCACCAAAAGCAATTACATTTTCTCTTTCAATATTCAAAATACTGCAAAGCTCTTTAAGTGCACTTGCTTTTGTTGCGTTATGCGATGTAACCTCTATATTATTATGGGCTGATGTTGTAACAGAAGCATGGCCTTTTTCTTTAAGCTTTTCCATAACTTCCATTCTTACTTCCTCATTGTTAAATATAAGATTTATATTTTCAAGGCAGTGTTTATTATTTATTATTTCTTCAATAATATTTTCAACCGGATTTCTTGTTGTAAGAACATACTTTGCGTGGCCGCCTGTTATACCATAGTCAGAAAGATTTTCGTATACCTTTCTGTCGGTAAAAGCTCTGCCTTCCTTGAAGGTTTCTATAATAACATTTTTGTCCTTAAGAATTTCAAGCGTTATATCGACTGCTTCCGGCGGAAGAAAATTATTTTTTATAAATTTCTTTTCTTCGGCATCATATATAGCCGCACCGTTGCTTGTTATAACATATTTGATAAAAGGCAGATTCCTTATACATTCAGGCACTGATTCGTATGCTCTGCCTGTTGAAGGAACAAAATAAATACCTTTTTCAGAAAGTTTTTTAAGCAAATTATATGCTCTTTCGGTAAGTTCTTTTTTACTTGTAAGCAGTGTCCCGTCAAGGTCGGAAGCAATAAGTTTAATTTCCGCCATAAATCCATCTTTTCTCCCATTTTAATATATTAATTATTCTACCAAAGATATCCAATTTAAACAATAGAAACAAACACTGCTTTAAATACAAAAAAATTTAATTTTATTAAACTTTTTGTTAAGTTATATTGAAAAAATAATCATTTATAGTATAATATCATTAGTTTAATATACATAACTTAAAAGTTTAATAAAACTTAACTTTTATATATCAAGGCAGGTGAAAATTCTTTATGGAAATAGGCCAGAAAATAAAAAAACTACGAATTCAAAGAGGCTTGACTCTTGAAGAACTGGCAGCAAGAAGTGAACTTACAAAAAGCTTTTTATCACAGCTTGAACGAGATCTTACATCTCCTTCAATAGCCACATTGTGCGACATACTTGAGGCACTTGGAACATCACTTTCTGAGTTTTTCAAGGAAGAAAAAAACGAAAAAATAGTATTTTCAAAAGATGATTTCTTTGTTGATGAAAGAGAAGGATACAACGTAAGCTGGATAGTTCCAAATTCACAAAAAAATGAAATGGAGCCTGTTATTATCGAAATAGAATCAGGGGCAAAATCATTTGAAGTAACTCCAAACGAAGGAGAAGAATTTGGCTATGTGCTTGAAGGAAAAATTACTCTTGTAAACGGAGATAAAGAATATCAGCTTAAAAAAGGTGAAACTTTCTACCTTAACGGTAAAAACACTCACTATATAAAAAATGATAAAAAAACATCTGCAAAAATTATTTGGGTTTCAACACCACCATTATTTTAAGGAGGTTTAAAATTGAACAAGATAATTCAGTTTAAAAATATAGTTAAAAGCTTTGACGGTCAGGTTGTTTTAAAGGGCGTTAACCTTGACATTTACGAAAACGAATTTGTTACTCTTCTTGGTCCTTCAGGCTGCGGTAAAACTACACTTTTAAGAATTCTCGGCGGATTTATTGAATGTGAACAGGGTCAGATTATATTTGACGGCCAGGATATTTCATCACTTCCTCCATACAAAAGAGAACTTAACACAGTTTTCCAGAAATACGCTCTTTTTCCTAACATGAATGTTAAGGATAACATTGCATTTGGTCTTAAAATCAAAAAAGAACCAAAAGACATCATAGACCAGAAGGTTATGAGAATGCTTAAGCTTGTTGGTCTTGAAGAATATGGTGAAAGAGGCATAACAGAAATGAGCGGCGGCCAGCAGCAGCGTGTTGCCATTGCCCGCGCACTTGTAAATGAACCAAAAGTTCTTCTTCTTGACGAGCCTTTAGGCGCACTTGACCTTAAGCTTCGAAAAGAAATGCAGAAGGAACTTAAGAAAATTCAGAAGGAAGTTGGCATCACGTTCATTTTTGTAACTCACGACCAGGAAGAAGCCCTTACAATGAGTGACAAAATTGTTGTTATGAAGGACGGCGAAATTCAGCAGGTAGGTTCTCCAACTGAAATCTACAACGAACCTGTAAATAACTTTGTTGCAAACTTCATTGGTGAAAGCAACATCATTGACGGTATTATGGCCGATGACGAAGACGTTATTTTTGAAGACAAACACTTCAAATGCGTTGACAAAGGCTTTTCAAAGAACGAAAAGGTTGAAGTTGTTATCCGTCCTGAAGACCTTGACATTGTTCCAAAGGAAAAAGGTAAGCTTAAAGGCAAGGTTAAATCAGTTCTTTTCAAGGGTGTTCATTATGAAACTATTGTTGAAACAAGAGCCGGAACAAGCATCACTGTTAAAATGACAGTTAACGAATCAAATGCCGTTTTCAACTCACAGGCTAACGAAAAAATGAGTGCCAACGATTTCTACCTTGACAAAACAGACATCGAAGATCTTACTGATGCTGACATCATTGCCAGAGCCGATGCTCAGGCTTGGGACCCTGATACAGATGAAAGAATTTCTATCAACAAGGTTGAATACAATATTGAACCAGTAAATGGTACATATCCAGTAGTTTTCACAACATCAGCAGGCACTATGGTTACAGCAAACATGATTGTTGCTGATGAAAACCGTATTGTATCAAATGAATACCAGGAAGAAATTTATGCCGTTAACTTCTTTAAAGAAGCCGACGAAATTGCAGAAAGTATTTCTCTTGAAACAGACCTTAAAATATGGGCAAATGCTTCAGCATGGAGCCTTGAAGATGACAGCGAAGTTAAAATTACTGATATCGAATACGATTTTGACCCTGAAAACATTGTTCCAGGCGAATATTTCGTTACATTCAAAACAGAAGGTTATCAGTATAAAGTAGATACAACAGACGAATATCACGAAGGAGATATCGTAGGACTTATGTTCAGTCCGGAAGATATACATATTATGTCGAAGGGAAGTTATTGATATGAAAAATTTCAAACGAATGGCTTATCCTTACATGGTATGGATAGCCATAATGATACTTGTACCAATGCTGCTTATATTTATGTATGCCTTTACTGTTAAAGGAAATTCTGTAACTACATTCCGTTTTACACTTGAAAACTTTGGAATGTTCTTTAAGGACACAGTTTTCATCGATGTATTAAAGCGCTCTTTATTTATAGCACTTGCAACCACCATTATATGTATACTTATAGGTTATCCTGCTGCTTATATTATTTCACAGTCAAACGGCAGACAGGAATTTATACTTATACTTCTTGTTACAATGCCAACATGGATAAACATGCTTGTTCGTACATACGCATGGGTTGGTATACTTCAGGATAATGGTATAATCAACAACCTTTTAGTAATGCTTGGTTTTGAAAGAATTAAACTTCTTCACACAAGTTTTGCCGTAATTCTTGGTATGGTTTACAACTTTGTTCCTTTTATGATTCTTCAGATTCATTCATCTCTTGCCAAAATGGACAAGAGCCTTCTTGAAGCTGCAAGCGATCTGGGTGCAAACAAAGTTCAGGCCTTTTTAAGAGTTACTCTTCCTCTTTCACTTCCTGGTGTTATCAGCGGAATTACACTTGTATTCCTTCCTGCCGTATCAAGCTTCTTCATTCCAAAACTTCTTGGCGGCGGACAGTATGTACTTATCGGCAACGTAATTGAAAATCAGTTCCTTACAGCAGGCAACTGGAATTTCGGCAGTGCCATCTCACTTATTATGACAGTTATTATCCTTATCAGTATGTACATCACAAAGAAAGTTGATAAGGGCGAAGATTCGAAGGGAGGCTTTGTAAGATGAGAAAAAACAAAAGCAAAATCCCTTCAACCATATTTATTGTGCTGCTTATGATATTCTTCTATGCGCCAATAATCTACACAATAGTATTTTCTTTTAACGGCAGCAAATCACTCACACACTGGAGCGGTTTTTCACTCAGATGGTATGAAAAAATGTTTTCATCAAGAAGCATGACTGACGCAATGTGGTATACATTTACCATTGCCATTATCTCAACCATAGTTTCAACAGGCGTTGGAACAATAGCCGCTATCGGTCTTTCAAAATGCAGAAAAATTTTAAGAAACGTAGTTGAAAGAGTAAATGACCTTCCTATTCTTAATCCGGACATCGTTACAGCCATTGGTCTTTTGATGTTCTTCAGTGCAATAGGTCTTAAAAAAGGTTTTATGACTATGCTTCTGGCACACATTATGTTCTGTATTCCTTATGTAATGCTTTCTGTTACACCAAAGCTCAGAACACTTGACCCTAACCTTGCAGATGCTGCTCTTGACCTTGGTGCAACACCTTGGCAGGCACTTACAAAGGTTATCATTCCGCAGATTATGCCAGGTATCATTTCAGGTGCTCTTATAGCATTTACAATGAGCTTTGACGACTTTGTAATCAGCTACTTTGTAACAGGAAACGGTGTAAACAACATCTCAATACTTGTTTACACAATGAGCAAGAGAATAAATCCATCTATCAATGCTCTTTCTACAATTATTATTTTAATTATTACAACAGCACTTCTTATTATAAATATTGTTCCAATAATTAAAGAAAGGAAGGCAAAAAAACAGTGAAAAAATACTTAGTTTTATTATTAGCTGTATGCACAATGCTTTGCGGCTGCAATCCTCCTCCTTTTTTTAGAAATTCAAACAGTGATAATGTTCTTAAGCTTTATAACTGGGGCGAATATATGGGGGAATATTTGATTGAAGACTTTGAAGACCAGTATGACGCAATGGTTATTGTAGAATACTTTGATTCAAACGAAATGATGTATACCAAAGTTCAAGCAGGCGACAAATACGACGTTCTTGTTCCGTCAGACTATATGATTCAGCGACTTATGGCTGAAAATTCTCTTATAGAGCTTGATCTTGAAAAAATACCTAATATTGCAAACCTTGCAGATGGTGTAAAAAACCTTGATTATGACCCTGAAAATACTTATTCTGTTCCATACTTCTGGGGCACAGTTGGTATAGTTTACAACAAAAATGTTATTTCAAAAGAAGAGCTTAATGAAGAGGGCTGGAATATTTTAAAAGATACAAAATATGCTGGCGACCTTTACATTTACGACTCTGAAAGAGACTCATTTATGATAGCATTAAAAGCTTTGGGATATTCTATGAATACTGAAAGCGAAGAAGAAATTCATGAGGCTTATGACTGGCTTGTTGAACTTAACAACACAATGGATCCTGCATATGTAACAGACGAAGTAATAGACAACATGATTAACGGTCTTAAAGACCTTGCAGTTGTTTACAGCGGAGATGCTGCATATATTCTTTCAGAAAACGAAGATATGGGCTTCTTTATGCCGGAAGAAGGAACAAACCGTTGGAGCGATGCCATGGTAATTCCTGCAAATGCAGAAAATCCTGAACTTGCACATCAGTTTATAAACTATGTTTTAAGCTATGAGCCATCATACGACAACTCAGAATATGTATGCTATGCTTCATCAAACAAAGAAGTTCTTGAGGAAATGAGCAGCGAAAATGGTATTTTCTATGGAAACGAGGCTTATCTTCCAAGAACAGATAATGAAAATGATGAAATTTTCAAAGATAATGCCACTATCAGAGCAAAATTAAGTGAGCTTTGGATTAAGGTTAAGGCTTCTAATTAAATAACAAATAAAAAAAACGTATTCTCAAAAAAGAATACGTTTTTATTTTTTACATAAAACAAAAAACACGCCTGAGGGAAGCGTGTCTTTCATTTTTAGGAAGGATTATTCTTTAAATTTTTCAAGTTTATTGGGGTTTAAACTTATTTTCATCTCTTACATTTACAATTCTAATATATAAATTTAAACATAATATTTATAATTTGTGAACAAAAGGTTAATAATTGACCTTTTTCTACAAAAATGGTAAAATTATTTTATTAATTGGGTGAGCACCTACCAACAGTCAGGCTAATTTAAGTTTGACTGTTTTTTTATTAAATATAAAAAGAAGTCTTATTATATTCTGGACTGAAAGGGTACAATTCCCTAACAGCCATAAATATAACCGACTTCATATTTAAAATATCATTTTTATTTCATTATTTCAATTACAGCACAATTACAATATAATTAAATTAATATTACAAAGGAGATTAATTATGAATTTTTCACTTTACTGGCCAATAGCTTTTCTTGTTATTTTCAATGTTACATATCATCTTTCATCAAAGCATGCGCCTGAAAATATAAATGCATTTGCTTTTCTTACTATTTCATATATAATTTCGGCAGTTTTTTCTTTTGCTTT
>JAFYQL010000135.1 GCA_017547125.1 Bacillota bacterium | reverse complement strand
CATTTTCTACGGCGAAACACTTCATCAGTGTCTTATGGCTGCAAGGGAAATCAAAACAGGTGCCGTTATTTTCGGCTACTATGTTGACGACCCACGTGCTTTCGGTGTGGTTGAGTTTGACGAAAACGGTAAAGCAATAAGCATTGAAGAAAAACCTAAAAACCCTAAATCAAACTACATTGTTCCGGGTCTTTACTTCTACGACAACAAGGTGGTTGATATTGCTGCCAACCTTAAGCCATCTGCAAGAGGCGAGCTTGAAATTACTGATGTAAACAACACATATCTCACTCAGGGTGAGCTTAACGTAGTTACTCTCGGCGAAGACTTCACATGGTTTGACTCAGGTACCGCAAACGGTCTTGTTGATGCTGGCGTTGCCATCAGAAATATTCAGGACAAAACAGGCAAACAGGTTGCTTGTCTTGAAGAAATTGCTTATGAGCAGGGCTATATAACATACGAAGAGCTTCAGAAAACAGGCGAAGAGCTTAATATGACAAACTACGGCCAGTATCTTCTTAACATCAACAAATAAAAAACAAAGGCTTCCGAATTTATCGGAAGCCTTTTCTTTATTCTTTACTGTCAACATTCTTTTCTGCAAGGAAGTCTATAACATACTTCATTGAATCTGTAACCCATTTATCTCTGTGATAAATAAGCTGTTTCCATATATCAATTTCAAAATTTTCAGTATCAAGATATTTAAGTCTGCCTTCTTCAACCGCCTTCTGTGTAACAAAGTCCGGAAGGAATGAAATGCCCATCTCCTGCTCAACAAGGCTGCAGATAAGATCTGCATTCCCAACTTCAAGCACAGGATTAATTTCAAGAGACATGCTTGCAAGTTTTTCGTCCATAAGACGACGATAGCTCATGCCTTTTTCTGTAAGTATAAACGGATAATCAACTATTTCTGCAATAGGTATGTTTTCTCTTTCGCCAAGTGGGCTTTTTGCACCAACAACAAAGTGTGTGCCAAGCTTTTCTTCGCAGGCTATAACATAATCTCTGTTATAAAAATGATTGTCGAGAGTGTAAACAAGGTCAACTTCATTCTGATTTAAAAGACGGAACATTTCTTCTGTACTTGCAGCAATAATCTTAAGTGTGATTTTTTCGTGCTGAACACGGAAGACATCAAAATTGCTTTTAAGAAGCCAGTTACATAATGAGTCTGCCATAGCAATTCTGATATGTCCGCTTGCATCATCTTCTTCATTTATCTGCTTTTCAAGCTCATGTGTAAGCTGATTTATACTGTGGGCATACTGAAGCACTTCTCTCCCTTTTGAAGTAAGAGAAACCGTATGGTTTATTCTTTCAAAAAGCTGAATACCAAGGCTTGTTTCAAGCTGCTTTATCTGGAAAGACACAGTGGACTGAGAACATCCTATCTTTTCAGCAGCCTTTGTAAAACTGCAAAGTTCAGCAACCTGTATAAAAGTATCGAGATTTTTCAGTTCCATCATTACACCTCTATCTATTTTTTTAATGCAATCGATTAATATCATTTGTTTTACAAATGCTCAATTTTAGTATATATTAAATACAGACATATTTCAATTGATAATTGAAATAAAAATATTTTTAAGGAGGCTGTGATAAAAATGAGTAAACATCACGGTAAATCACATCAGAACGGCAGTTTCCAGAACTCCCTCGGCTTTGTACTTGCTTGCGTTGGTTCTGCAGTAGGTATGGGTAACATCTGGCTTTTCCCATATCGCCTTGGTCAGTATGGCGGTGCTGCATTCCTCATTCCATATTTTATATTTGTTGCACTTTTCGGTCTTGTAGGTCTTTCAGCAGAATTTGCAGTAGGACGTCTTGCAGGAACAGGTACTCTCGGTTCATACGAATATTGCTGGAAAAGAATTAACAAAGGCAAACTTGGTTCACTTCTTGGCTGGATTCCTCTTTTCGGCTCACTCGGCATTGCCATCGGATATTCAGTAATTATCGGCTGGGTTCTCCGTACACTTTTTGCAAGCTTTACAGGTCAGCTTCTTGCTTCTGACCCTTCTGCATTCTTCGGCGAAATGTCAACAGCATTCGGAAACATCGCTTGTCACGGTGCAGTTATATTACTTGCATTTATTATGATCGTATCAGCATCAACAAAAGGTATTGAAAAGGTAAACAAAATTCTTATGCCTATGTTCTATGTACTTTTTGTAATTGTTGCTATCAGAGTATTCTTCCTTCCTGGCGCTGCAGAAGGCTACAAGTTCCTTTTTGTTCCAAGATGGGAATACCTTAAACAGGTTGACACATGGGTACTTGCTATGGGTCAGGCATTCTTCTCTCTTTCAATTACAGGCTCAGGTATGATCGTATACGGTTCATATCTTAAAAAAGACGAAGATATTCCAAAATCATCTATAAATACAGCAGTTTTTGATACACTTGCTGCTATGCTTTCAGCCCTTGTTGTAATGCCTGCAGTATTTGCATTTGGCATTGCTCCAGCCAGTGGTCCTCCACTTATGTTCATCACTCTTCCAAACATCTTTGCTCAGATGCCATTAGGTCAGCTTTTTGCAATTGTATTCTTCTTATCAGTTGCATTTGCAGGTATCACAAGCCTTATCAATATGTTTGAAGCAGTTTGTGAATCATGGCAGACAAAATTCAAAATTTCACACACAACAGCCGCTGCTATTTGCTGCATACTTGCTTTTGTAGTTGGTATCTTCATTGAAGACGGCGACAAAGTTGGCGTATGGATGGACTTCATCACAATTATCGTAGTTCCATTTGGTGCTCTTCTTGGTGCATTCTCAATTTACTACATACTTGGCTGGGACAAAATTAAAGACGAACTTGTACTTGGCAGAGAAAAACCTCTTCCTGCATTCTTCGGTTTCCTTGCAAAATACATTTATGTTCCAATTACAGCAATTGTATTTGTACTTGGTCTTGTATACGGTGGTATCGGCTAATAACATAAAAAACAAAAACCTTGGGATTATCCCAAGGTTTTTTTATTATCTTCTTTAAGCAACGGCCACACCGTAAATATCATTGTGAGGTAGCAGGCAAGACCTCCAAGGAAGTTTGATACAGGCTCTGCAAGAAATACACCTTTTGTACCAAGACCGCATACATACGGAAGTATAAGAGTAAGAGGTGTAACTATAATAATTTTTCTGAATATAGAGAAGAAAACAGAATATTTAGCTTTTCCTATAGCCGTGAAAACCGTTGTGCCTGAAAACTGAAATGCCATCATAAACATACCAAAGAAATATATGTGCATTGACGGTACACCTTTTTCAAGAAGTGCCGGTTCGTTGTTGAAAAGCTGAATAAACACATGAGGGAATGATATAAGTACAAGCCACGCAATGAAAGATATACTTATACTTCCAAATGTCATAAACTTGATAGCACTTTTCACTCTATCGTATTTCTTTGCTCCGTAGTTAAAGCTTATTACAGGCTGAGCCCCGCTTGTAAGCCCCATAGCAGGCAGAGTCATTATTTCCCTTACGGAGTTTATTACTGTCATAACACTTACGTAAATATCTCCGCCCCAGATATACAGTGTTGAGTTGCACACCACCTGTACGGCACCGTTTGTAACTGCCATTATAAAGCCGGCAAGCCCAAGAGAAGCTATTTCCCTTACCAGTTTTATATCCACCGGCATACAGCGCTTTTCAAGGCGTATAACAGCCTTTTTGCCTGTAACAAAATT
>JAFYQL010000134.1 GCA_017547125.1 Bacillota bacterium | reverse complement strand
TGTGGAAAAACTGCATCTTTTCGTCAGAATCAACCTTTGGCGGTATACACATAAGACCTGTAACTCTTATATGCTCAAGAGTTGAAATTTCAACAAGGAATTCTTCAAGTTCATCGGGATTTATGCCGCCCTTTGATTCTTCTCCGCCAATGTTAATTTCAACAAACACATTCATTATCTTTGAAATCTTGGCACACTGCTTATCTATTTCCTTTGCAAGTTTCAACGAATCAACGGAATGGATTGTGCTGACCTTATCAGCTATATACTTGACTTTGTTAGTCTGAAGACGGCCGATAAAATGGATATCGACATTCTCTTTATTTATACCATCATACTTTTCAAGAAGCTCCTGAACACGATTTTCACCAATGCAGGTAACGCCGTTAGCAATAGCGAAATTTATAGTATCAACACTTACTGTTTTAGTGGCAGCAAGAAGAGTAACATCAGAAGTTTTTCTGCCTGAAGCAAGGCATGCTTTTTCGATGTTTTTGCGAATCTCACTTAGATTTTCAAGCACTACTGCATGTTCAAATTTTCCATCCACAAGCACACTTCCCTTCTATCCGACAATCTTGCCGTCAAACAAGTCTTTACCTGAAATTATGATGTTATCATAAAGTCCCAAAGGCTCGATATTCTGAAGTTTTTCATCTACTTCTTCGGCATCAAACATTGTTGTACCTTTTTTGTATTTAACAACATAATAACCATCTTTTTCGGCAATTCGTTCAACCCTTCTGAATCTAACAACATCGCCCACAAGAATATATACACCTTCCACGCCATCAATAACTCGAAGTGCTTTTTTGGGTACAGAAAGTCCTTCAACATTCTTCTTGACAATTTCACATCTCTGGAATCTGTTATAACCGAAATCGGAAGGTAATTTATTAACCCTGAATATACAAATAGCTGTTGTAGAATTGGTTTCACTGACAATCTTGTGAAGCACCATATCGATTTCAGCATCGGCATTTTCGGGGAAAGACATGGTATAGCTGTAACCAAGATTAAGTTCAGCAAGATATTCGCTGTCAATTACGCAAACAAGATACCAAATGAAATTATTTACTATCTTTACAGAACCCTTACCTAGAAGACTTTCGTCGGGTACAGCCTGGGCATATTTTTCAAAATTATCAAGAGTAATTTTGTTTACATCAGTAACCTTAAATGTGTTTTCGTAGCCGTCAACATCACCGTAGAAATACCCTGCAGATGAAGCATAAACAGGCGTAGAAATAGAGGTAATCTGAGACTCAAGATGCTTCTTTTCATCGGTAAGTCTTGAAAGCTCGGATGTATAGTCAAAATCAGAGTCAACAATAAGGTCACGCTTATTGAGTTTTACGAGAAAATCAGAAGATGATGATACGGCTTTAGAAAGTTTTCCCGAAGACGAACTTCTGCAAATATCAGTAAGAACCGTATTGATATCAGCATCTATCTGTGTAAGGTCAGAAACAACGAATTTTGAGTCGACAGCGCTGTCTTCAAGAATGTCAATTCTACGCTGAACTCTGTTGATTTCATCCTGCAAAAGTGCATCAGCAGAATCGGGATAAACATTGGCAATAAGCTGTCCCTTGGAAACTCTGTCGCCTTCGGATACAACAGTAACGATTGCACCGTCATAACCTTTATTTACAACAGTTTCGTCTCTGAAAATATAAGCATCTGCCTCAATGCTGTCATTGAGAGTAACAAGCATGGAGGTTTCAGTTTCAATGCCATTACCCGCAGAACCGACAGCCTGTGAAATGACATAAACAAGGATACCAAGACAAATAAATGCCACGGCAACGCTTTTTATAACCTTAGCAGGATCACAAAAAAATCGTGAAAATTTATCCATTTGTTTCCTCCGAAAGATATTCATCAACAAGTTTTTGTGCTTCATTTATAATTTCATCATAGCTCTTATTGTCTCTGAATATCCATTTTATATCACTGTTACGTCTGAACCAAGTAAGCTGTCTTTTGGCATAACGTCTTGAATTTCTTTTCAAGGTTTCGATACAATTTTCAAGACTGTCACTGCCGTCAAAATAAGGCAAAAATTCTTTATAAGCGATAGCCTGCGATGCTGTTTTTGTAGCAAGGATACCTTCATCAAACAACTGTTTTGTTTCTTCAAGAAGTCCCATTTCAAGCATTATATCGCAACGCTTATCTATTCTGTCATAAAGAGTTTGTCTGTCCTCGTAATCAAGACCGATTATAAGGCAATCCTTCTTTTTCGCATTAAGTTTCGAGCGTCTGTTCCATTCGGTTATGGTAATGCCCGTAGTTTCATACACTTCAAGTGCACGAATAAGTCTTTTCGCATTATGAATATCAATACTTTCAGCAGCATCGGGGTCAGCATTTTTAAGTCTTTCATAAATGCCGCCTATACCACTTGTTTCATACTCGTTTTCGAGTCTTTTTCTGATGTCGGGATTGTTTTCAAAGTCGGAAAATTCAATGCCTGACAAAAAGCTGTCGATATAAAGCCCTGTGCCACCACAAAATACGGGAAGTACTCCCCTGCTTTTAAGTTCTTCAAGGCACTTTTCAGCATCAGCAACATAATCAGAAACCGAATACTCAACACCGGGCTCAAGAAAGTCGATAAGGTGGTGTGCAATACCATCCATTTCTTCTTCAGTCGGCTTTGCAGTACCAATATTCATTCTTTTATAAAGCTGCATAGAGTCGCAGGAAACAACCTCACCTGAGTTTCGTTTTGCAAGTTCAACCGCAAGTGCACTCTTACCCGAAGCAGTAGGTCCTACAACTGCCAACATTTTAGCCAATATAATCTACTCCGTTACTTTTTCTTTTTAAAAGGAAATTCAAACTGTGCAAGCATGATTGTTGCAAACATAATCGCACAACCAAGAAGCTCACGACCTGTAGGAAGAATAAGTTCTCCGTCACATACAACATGAAGAACAAATGCCACAATAACCTGTGAAAGCACGGCAAATACAGATTCAAAGCTCATAGCAAGTGAAGCGAGTGTCGGAGGTGAATACTTCTGACCGACGATTTGCAATGTATATGCAATACCACTTGAACCAATACCTGCATAAAGAATCGGAATTGTATTGTCAACAATTTCATTAACCTTAGGCTCTTCAAAAATAAACATGCAAATGCATGAAATACCACCTGCAACAATAAACTGTATGCATGAAAGCTTAACACCGTCAACCTTGGGTGCAAAAAAGTCAACAGCAACAATGTGGAATGCAAAAACAACTGCGCAAAGAATGAGATATATGTCGCCTTCCTGAAGCTTTATGCCGAGTTTGGGATTTACGCAAAGCAAGAAAAGTCCGACAACAGCTATAGCAATACC
>JAFYQL010000133.1 GCA_017547125.1 Bacillota bacterium | reverse complement strand
ACAGGGCGATTTGTGCAGATATCTTGGCGGAAGCGCCGTTGAAAAGTTTTTTAATTAAACTAAATAAGAATAAATCTTTACAAGTTCGACATCATTATGTACAATGGAAAAAGTGCTTTTTATAGTATTGATGTTATTATCGGGAAGGAAAAAGTATGAATTTCAGTAAATTTATGTCTTTTTGTATAATGATATGTGTGCTTATCATTGCCACTGTAGTTTCTTTGGGCATATATGCAAATGAGCACAACGAAAGAGAATACGAAGAGATTATCCAGATGGACGAAAAATTAAAGAGATTTCTTAACATAGATCAAGTTATGCTTATGGAAGGAGAAGAAGTGCTTGTAAATGAAAGTGTTCTTGCCGAGCTTGAAAGCATTATGACTTATGATGACGAGCTTGCTTTCCAGGAGGTTGTGGCAGAAAAAGGACAGGTTGTTCTTTGTAACTTTGGTTGTTCTGAAATAATACTTATTTCAGGCGAAGCTACAGTTTACTGTGTAGGAGAAACAGGCTTTATAAACACTACAACAGGAAAAGAACTTCTTGACGGTGAAGTTATTAAAGAAAATCATCTTTTTGTTATGCCTGTGCCTGAAAAAAACGGCGCAACAGTAACAAGCGAAGAAGCAACATTCCTGATTCGCGGTGGTTACGCAATAAAAGAATAATATTTAAAAATAAGGCCGGAGTTTTTGCTCCGGCTTTTGTTTTGGCTTAATTGTGGCCGCGAACACTTGTTAGTATGCAGTTTATGGTGTATAATATATTACCGATTTAAAACTTTACGAGGTGCTTTTATGAGTAAAATAATACTTCCGGCAGTAGCCTTACGAGGTCTGACGGTTTTTCCAAATATGATATTAAGTTTTCCTGTTGGCAGAGAAGCATCACTTACATCTCTTGATGTTGCAGAAAGAGAAAAGACACATGTTTTTCTTGTTAAACAGATAGACGCAAAAGAAGAAAGCCCAAAAACAGAAGGTCTTCATACTGTTGGTACAGTTGCGCGTATCAAGCAGGTGCTTAAGCTTCCGGGCAACATAACACACGTTATAGTTGAAGGTATTGAAAGAGCACAGATTAAAGACTTTGCTGAAATTGACGGCTGTATGAGAGCTGAAATTGAATATTTCAAAGCAAGACCGACATCAGCATATGACAATAACACTCAGGTTACTGCACTTATGCGTCTTGCCGGAGACTACTTTGATGAATACACACAGTTAAACAACAAACAGAGCCTTGGCACAGAGGTTATGGTAAACCTTGTTGCAGCCAAAACACCTGGTGAGCTTGCCGATACAATTATGGCAGGCATAAATGTTGATGTTGAACAGAAGCAGGAAGTTCTTGAATGTATTGACGAAATTGAAAGAATTGGAATGACAATCAATATTCTTCATACAGAACTTGAAATTCTTCGACTTAAAACAACAATTGAAGAAAAAGTTAAGAAAAGAATGGAAGAAAACCAGAGGGAATATTACCTTCGTGAGCAGATTAAGGTTATTCAGGAAGAACTTGGGGACAAAGACGGTCTTCAGGCATTGAGTGAAGAATTCAAGGCAAAGGCAGAAGAAAGAAACCTTCCTGAAAACGTTAAAGATGTGGTATATAAGGAATGCGAAAAGTTTACAAAAATTCCTGCCACAAGTCCTGAATCAAACGTGGTAAGAACATATCTTGAAAACATATTTGCTCTTCCTTGGACAGAAAAAACAGAAGAAATTTTCGACATAAATCATTCTGAAGAAATACTTGAAGAAGACCACTATGGTCTTGAAAAGGTTAAGGAAAGAATACTTGAGTTTCTTGCTGTAAGACAGAATACAAAAAACACTGCAGCAACTATTATCTGCCTTGCAGGTCCTCCTGGGGTTGGTAAAACATCTGTTGCAAAATCAATTGCAAGGGCAACAGGCAGAAACTATGCAAGAATGAGCCTTGGCGGTGTTAAGGATGAATCTGAAATCAGAGGCCACAGAAGAACATACATAGGTGCTATGCCGGGCAGAATACTTGCGGCTATGAAGAAGGCAAACACTGTAAATCCGCTTATCCTTCTTGATGAGGTAGATAAGCTTGCATCATCATTTAATGGCGACCCTGCTGCAGCACTTCTTGAAGTACTTGACCCTGAACAGAACGGAACATTCTGCGACAACTATCTTGAAATGCCATACGATCTTTCAAAAGTACTTTTTATCTGTACTGCAAATGATGTTTCAAGAATTCCGGGTCCGCTTCGTGACAGAATGGATGTTATTGAGCTTTCAAGCTATACCCTTGAAGAAAAAATACAGATTGCATCAAGACATCTTTATCCAAAACAGCTTAAGGAAACTGGCTTGAACAAGAGCAAACTTAAGATTGAAGAAGATGTGTTTGAATATATAATTCAGAGCTATACGAGAGAAGCCGGAGTGCGTAATCTTGAAAGAATTATAGGCAAAATCTGCCGTAAGGTTGTTAAGGAAATACTTTCAGGCGAAAGAAAGAGCATTAAGCTTAACAAAAAGAATGTTGAAAGATACCTTGGCATTCCAAAGTATAAGCACCTTGCAATGAATAAGGAAGCTTATGCAGGCGTTGTAAGAGGTCTTGCGTGGACAAGCGTAGGCGGCGAAACACTTGAGGTTGAAGCAGTAGTTATGAATGGCAACGGCAAGGTTGAGCTTACAGGCAGTATGGGCGATGTTATGAAGGAATCTGCGAGAGCGGCACTTTCATATATCAGAGCCAATAGCGAAAAATTTAAACTTGATGAAAATTTCTATAAAGAAAAAGACATACATATCCATATGCCTGAAGGTGCAGTTCCAAAGGACGGACCATCAGCAGGCGTAACTATTACAACTGCAATTTTAAGTGCACTTACAGGTGCAAAGGTTAAAAATACAGTTGCTATGACAGGCGAGGTTACAATTACGGGCCGTGTACTTGCTATCGGCGGACTTAAGGAAAAGAGTATCGCAGCAATGCAGGCAGGCATCAAAACAGTTATTATTCCTGAAGAAAACCTTGTAACACTTGAAGAAGTGCCTGATGTTGTTAAAGAAAAGATTGAATTTGTTTCAGCAAAGAAGATTGAAGATGTATTTATGTATGCTTTTGAGAAAGGAGAGGCTATATGGAAGTAAGAAATGTTTCACTTGCAGCCGTAGGTGTTAAAATGAGTCAGTATCCAACTGACGGTAAGCCAGAGGTTGCTTTTGTTGGTAAATCAAACGTAGGTAAATCTACACTTATAAATGCTATGGTTGGCAGAAAGGCTCTTGCAAGAACAAGTAGTCAGCCTGGTAAAACAAGAACTATCAACTTTTACGATGTTGAAAATGTAATGTATATAGTTGATGTACCTGGTTATGGATACGCAAAAGCTCCAAAAACAGAAATTGAAAAATGGGGCAAAATGATTGAAGAATATCTTCAGGAAAGAGAAGAACTTAAGAGCATCGTTATGCTTATTGACATCCGTCACGAGCCGGGCGCAAACGACAAAATGATGTACGAATGGCTTCAGCATTATGGCTACGACATCATTATTGCTGCAACAAAAAGCGACAAAATCAAGAGAAGCCAGATTCAGAAAAACCTTTCTGTTATCAGAAAAGCACTTAACCTTGATAAAGATGCAGTGCTCATTCCGTTTTCAGGCCCTGAAAAGAACGGCGTGAAAGAGCTTTGGGATGCAATTGAAAATGTTATCGGATTAAAAAACGAATAATCTTCAGACAATCTAGCCTTGATAACGTATATATAAATGTTGAAAGTAGTATAAAAGTGGAAGGTTGTAGGGTATGAAGAGCAGGTTGCACTTATCTAAAGATAAAAAGCTCGTGGGCGTGTGCGCAGGAATAGCAGAAAGCTTTGGCTTTGAGGTGGCAATAGTAAGAATTATTTTTGTTCTTCTTGCATTGCTTATACGTTGGCCTATGGTTATGCTTTATATTATTCTTTGGGCAATACTTCCGTCAGAAATTTAATAGAAAATAAAAAAAAGAGGCAAAACCTAAACTTTAAGTTTTGCCTCTTTTTAATCTTCTTTTATGAGGGAAGCGAAAATGTTTCCGTATATCTGGTTTACATTTTTCTTCCAGTTGTTGCAGATGAGTTGTGCCTGATTTTTTGTTGGCACAATTACGTCAACTTCCATTATCTGCTGACCATCGATGCCGCAAACTGCACATTTAACAAGATATT
>JAFYQL010000132.1 GCA_017547125.1 Bacillota bacterium | reverse complement strand
TTCATAAGACCATCGATTTCTTCCTGTGGACGTTTCCAGTTTTCTGTAGAAAAATCAAAAAAAGTAACAGCTTCCATACCAAGGTCATCACAGTAACGTGCAATGTCCTTGAAAACTTCTGCACCTTTTTTATGGCCCATATTTCTTGGAAGAAGACGTTTTTTTGCCCATCTCCCATTGCCGTCCATTATAATACCTATATGTTTTGGAATTGTGATATTATCCATAAATATTATCCCCTAAAAAAATGAAGGGCATTTTACAACGCCCTTCTAAATTGTATTCCTATATTCGGCGTAAACTATTACAGTTCCATAACCTCTTTTGTTTTCTTTTCGCAAACTGCATCAACTTCTTTGATGAATTTGTCTGTAATCTTCTGAATTTTTTCTTCAAGATTTTTAAGATCATCTTCTGTAAGTTCAGAAGCTTTTTTAGCAGCTTTAAATTTATCAAGTGCATCGCGGCGAACATTTCTCACTGCAACTTTTGCATCTTCTGCCATTTTGGAAACATCTTTTGCCAAAGCTTTTCTGCGTTCTTCTGTTGGTGGTGGGAAATTGAGACGGATGCTTGTACCGTCATCAATTGGGTTAATGCCGATGTCAGACATCTGAATAGCTTTTGTGATAGGTTTGATAAGTGTTCTGTCCCATGGCTGGATAGCAAGTGTTCTTGCTTCTGTAACAGAAACGGAAGCAACCTGATTGATAGGTGTTGGAACACCGTAGTAGTCAACTGTAACCTTGTCAAGTACACCTGGGTTTGCGCGGCCTGCGCGAACAGATGCATATTCACTTTCAAGGTGAGCTACAGCTTTAACCATTCTTTCTTCGTAAGCTTTTGTCATAATAATATATCTCCTTATTCTGTTACTAAAGTACCGATTTTTTCGCCGTTGATAGCTTTTACAAAGTTACCTTCTGCCATATCAAATACAAGGATAGGAAGTTTGTTGTCTCTGCACATTGTAGCTGCTGTCATATCCATAACATTAAGCTGGTCGTTCAAAACCTTTGTAAATGTAAGTGTGTCATATTTAACGGCATCCGGATATTTTTTAGGGTCTTTGTCGTAAACACCATCAACCATTGTTGCTTTAAAGATAACATCAGCATTGATTTCCAGCGCTCTGAGAGCTGCTGCTGTGTCTGTAGAGAAGTATGGATTACCTGTGCCGCATGCAAAGATAACAATTCTGCCTTTTTCAAGATGTCTTGTAGCTTTGTTCCTGATGTACATTTCTGCAACCTGATTCATCTGCAGAGCTGTCTGAACTCTTACTTCAAGACCGAGATGTTCAAGGGCATCTGCAACGGAAAGTGCATTCATAACTGTTGCAAGCATACCAATCTGGTCCGCTCTTGTTCTTTCCATATCACCGCTTGTTCTGCCACGCCAGAAGTTGCCGCCGCCAACAACGATGCCGATTTCTGCACCAAGATCTGCAGCCTGTTTGATGTTTTTACAGATTTCGAGAATTGTAGGATAATCAAGACCGAAAGTCTTGTCACCTGCCAAAGCTTCGCCACTGAGTTTGATTAATACTCTTTTATATTTCATAGACACTTTAAGCACCTCACATTTACTTTATTCTTTAAATATTCTACTATATTTCTGTCTTAAAGTAAAGAATATTATTAAGAAAATAACACTATTGCACACATATGTTTCAAGCATACATATTTAATTCGGACAAAACAAAAAGGTGCTACCCAATGGATAACACCTTTTGATAATCGGACAGATTATTTTGTCATGCTTGCGATTTCTGCTGCGAAGTTGTCTTCTTTCTTTTCGAGGCCTTCACCTTTTTCGAAACGTGTGAATGCTACTACTGCGATATCGCCGCCAAGAGCTTTAGCTGTTGCTTTTGTGTAATCTGTGATAGACTGTTTGTCGTCTTTAACGAATGCCTGGTCGAGCAAGCAGTTTTCTTTGTAGAATTTTGCGATTCTGCCCATAACCATTTTTTCAGCAATGTTTGCTGGTTTGCCTTCGTTGATAGCCTGCTGCATAAGAATTTCTTTTTCTTTTTCAAGAACTTCTGGAGCAACGTCAGCTTTGCAAAGGTAAGTTGGGTTTGCTGCTGCAACCTGCATAGCAACGTCTTTACCGTATGCTTCGAATTCTGGTTTAGCGAATACTTCGTCGGATGTTTCAAATTTAACGAGAACACCGTGTGTACCACCAGCGTGGATGTAAGCTACACATGGACCTTCGTATCTTACGAAACGACGGATTTTGAGGTTTTCGCCGATAACAAGGATTTTTTCCTGGAGACCAGCTTCAACTGTGTTGCCGTCTTTCATTGTTTTTGTCATAAGTTCTTCAACTGTAGCTGGGTTTGTTTCAGCAACAATTTCAGCAAGTTCAGCAACAAATGTTCTGAACTGTTCGTTTTTAGCAACGAAGTCTGTTTCGGAGTTAACTTCGATAACTACACCAACTTTAGCTTCTTTGTTAACTGTAGCAAGAACCATACCTTCAGCAGCAATTCTGCCAGCTTTTTTAGTAGCAGCAGCAAGGCCTTTTTCTCTGAGGTATTCGATTGCTTTTTCAAAGTCGCCGTTGGATTCTGTCAAAGCTTTTTTGCAGTCCATCATGCCGCAACCTGTGCGTTCACGAAGGTTTTTAACATCACTAGCTGTAAATGCCATTTTTTTGTCCTCCAATTATATTAGAAAAATATTTTATAATTTAAAGTTTCTAAATTATTCAGCAACTTCTTCTGTTGTTTCTTCAACAACTGCAGCTGTCTGTTCACCCTGACGACCTTCGATGATAGCGTCAGCCATAGCACCGGAGATGAGTTTTACTGCTCTGATAGCGTCGTCGTTACCTGGGATTACGTAGTCAACTTCGTCTGGATCACAGTTTGTGTCAACGATAGCAACAACTGGAAT
>JAFYQL010000131.1 GCA_017547125.1 Bacillota bacterium | reverse complement strand
GCACTTTCATCAACATCTCCGGCAACGATAAAGTCAGTGTAATAATAAACTTTATCATCAATCATAACTGCGTAAGGGCAGGAGTTTTCAGCTTGTCTGTGGAACGCTGCAGACAAAGAAAACACAATAACCAATGATACAACAACGGAAATTATCTTTTTCATAAAATCACATCCTTAATGGCTTTCTGAAATCTGCACCTTGTATCCGTCAGGGTCTCTGAAAAATGAAAATGTGATATGTTCATTAGGGCTTACAGGACCTCTCAACACAGGAAAACCTGCTTCTGTAAGTTTTTTTGTCATCTCTTCAAGGCTTTCAACCTCAAATCCCATTGAAATTGTATCATTGCCTGCAGAAACATTTACATTAGGATTTTCAAGAAGTTCAACCTTTGCGTTATTTTCGTCACCAAGCATAACAAGCTTCTGCTTTTCGCCATAAAACTTCATAGCAACAGGAAGACCAAGAAGTCCGTTGTAGAAGGCAAGGCTTTTTTCTATATCCTTAACAAAAATTGTAGTCCAGCTTATATTCATATAATCAACTCCTTTTTATTTAATTTTAGCATAAAAAAATGCCTCTGCACAGTAATGCAGAGGCAATATTTTTTAATCAAGTTTAAGGTCATTTTCTTTAATCCAGCCCATTTTTCTGAGTATTTCACAGAAAACTGTACTTAAAATAGCAGGAAGAACAAAGCAGATGAGAATAAGACCTGCCCAGTCAAACATTGTAATGGCATCCTTTGCGCCTGATGCAACATCTGCAACCCAGCCTGTATAAACACCAATCTGACCAACAAGACCACATGTACCCATACCTGATGCAACTGCAGCACCGTTCATTTTAAGCTGGAATACGCAAGTTGCAATTGGGCCTGTTATTGCTGATGCAAGAGTAGGCGGAATCCAGATTTTAGGATTTCTTACGATGTTGCCCATCTGAAGCATTGATGTACCAAGACCCTGGCTTAAAAGACCGCCAAATTTGTTTTCTTTAAAGCTCATAACCGCAAAGCCAATCATCTGTGCACAGCATCCTGCAACGGCAGCACCGCCTGCAAGACCGGTGAGCCCAAGAGCAGCACAGATAGCAGCACTTGAAATAGGGAGAGTAAGAGCAACACCAACAAGCACAGAAACAATTATACCCATAAAAAATGGTCTGAGCTCAGTTGCCCACATAATAAGTTGACCAACACTGCTTGCCGCAGAGCCGATAGCAGGTGCCCACCACTTTGAAAGCACAACACCAACAAAAATAGTTACAAAAGGTGTAACAATGATATCAACCTTTGTTTCTTTTGAAACTGCCTTACCAAATTCTGCTGCAAAAATAGTTACAATAAGCACTGCAAGAGGTCCGCCGGCTCCGCCAAGTGTGTTAGCCGCATTACCAACTGCGATAAGTGAAAAAAGCACAAGCTGAGGAGCCTGAAGGGCATATCCGATCGCAACTGCCATAGCAGGACCGGATACGCTTTTTGCAAATGTGCCTGTTTCAACAAGAAGCGGAATACCTAACTGCTCGCCAAGTGTTGCAATAATAGTGCCGATAAGAAGAGATGCAAAAAGACCCTGTGCCATAGCGCCCAATGCGTCAATGCCATACCTTTTTGCGCTGAAGAGAATATTTTTACGTTTTAAAAATGCTTTAAATCCTTTTTCCATAATATGCACCTCCTATATGTTATACACGTGTATATACACATCGATATATCAACTGTTGATACTTTAGCACACAAATTTCAAAAAGGGAAGTACTAATTTCAAATTTTTACAAAAAAATAATCGGCCTTGAAACAAGACCGATTTATTATCATTCTATAATTTTGTTATAAACTGTTTTCTTAAGAACATTCATTTTTTCCTGCTGCTCTTCATTAAGCTCGTAAATATAAGTTCCGTCTGCAAGCTTGTATCTTCCGTTTGCAATAACAGGAATTTCTTTTCTCAATTCGTTTACATAGTTGAATGTAGGGGAGATGTTGTCCATTCCCATAAGCTCAAATGCATAAGCACCAAGATAAGCCGCATTCATAGTGTTGTCAGGTACTGTAAGAATATCTTTGTTGCTGACAAAGTCTGTGCTTTCTGCAGCAGCAGAGTTCTGCCAGATGAAATATGGTGTTTTATAAACATTTACTGCTTCATCATCTGTACCATCAGCATCTATTTCATAATCAAGAAGATCAAAGAACTCCATACCATTTGAAAAACCAGGTAAGTGGTCGCCGAAGTAAACAATAACAACCGGCTCATTTATGCTTTCGAAATAGTCTGTAAGACGTTTTATTTCAATGTCAGCATCTCTCACGCCCATAAAATAACTGTTAAGAAGTTCCTGCTGATGCTCTGTAAGCTCAACATCTGTATCAAACATCTTTTCAACTTCTTCATATTTATCCTCGTATGGTCCGTGGTTCTGGATAGTAACACAGAACTGGAAGAATGGTGCATCGCTTGTTTCTTCGTGCTTTTCAAATTCTTCTATGATACAGTCTGTGGCATACTTATCGGCAATATAACCGCCTTTGTATTTTTCGCTGCCCTGGAAACTTTCAAGATGAATGAATTTGTCAAAGCCCATATAGTCATATACGTTGATACGGTTGTAGAACCATGAAAAACCAGGGTGGATGGCAAGTGTATCATAGCCTATATCCTTAAGTCTCTGTGGAAGGGCATCAACATCTTTTCTGATAAGGCTATAAGCCACCATTGATGTTCCCATTTCTCTTTTGAAAAGACCTGTAAGAACTTCAAATTCTGTGTCACTTGTGCCGCCGCCAAAAGATGGCACTGTGATATACCCTGACTGTGCATTTTCGCCAGATG
>JAFYQL010000130.1 GCA_017547125.1 Bacillota bacterium | reverse complement strand
AGTGCAGTTTCTCTTATCAACGAATATGATAACCTTGTTGTCACTCACACATTCTCAAAATCTCGTTCTCTTGCCGGCATGAGAATAGGTACTGCAATAGCAAACAAAGACCTTATTGCCCTTCTTAATGCCGTTAAAAACTGCTACAACAGTTATGCGCTTGATTCTGCGGCCATTGCGGCAGGTACAGCATCAGTAAAAGATGATGAATACTTCAGAGAATGTCTTGAAAAGGTTAAAAACACAAGAAAATGGTTTTCAGAAGAGCTTTCATCTCTCGGCTTTACTGTTTTTCCATCAGAAAGCAATTTTGTATTTGCCACAAAGGAAGACGTTAATGCCAAAGACCTTTTTGAAAGCCTTAAAAAAGACAATATTTTCATCCGATACTTCAATCTTCCAAGAATTGATAATCACTTAAGAATTACAATAGGCACAGATGAAGAAATGAAAATACTCATTGAACACATAAAAAAATATCTTAACAAATAAAAATAAGACCTTGGAAAATTCCAAGGTCTTTTAATTTTAAATAAATCCGCCGCTTTTAAGTACAAAAAGCCACATCGTAAGTGTTATTGAGCAGCCAAGAGTTGTAAGTGCAACTGCATTTGCCGTAAGTGTTCCATCGTGTCCCATACTTTTTGCCATAATATAGGCGCTTACAGTTGTAGGTGATGAAAGCATAATGAGTATTGCAACAAGCTTGTCTGTTCTGAAGCCAAATGCAACTGCCAAAGGAAGAAAAATACCTGCAAAGCAAATAAGCTTCATAAAAGATGCCGCAACTGCAGGCTTAAGTTTTCCACCCGCCGCCGCAAAGTTAAATGCTGCCCCCATAGAAAGTATACCAAGCGGTGTTGTTAATGATGCAATACTGTTTAATGTTTTAAACATAATTGCAGGACGCGGAATATCAAGCAATGACCACAAAAGACCTATGACAATACCTATGATGATAGGGTTTGTCACCACACCCTTCAGTGTTTTTACAATAACCTTGCTGTCCATCTTTTCCATACCCGGCTTTGTAAATGAAAGCACCACAACGGCCATAGCATTATAAAGTGGCACAGATCCTATTATCATAAGAGGCGCCATACCCACATTTCCATATATGTTTTCAATAAACGCTATGCCCAGTATTGCCGCAGAGCTTCGGTATGATGCCTGGATAAACTCTCCCCTGTCGCCTTTATCTTTAAGTGTAAAAGAAAGCATGGCAGAAATAAATATGCTTATAACCGTAGCACCAAAGCAAAAAAGCACAAACTTTCCGTCCCACACAGAAACAAAATCCTGCTGAGCAAGGTCTTTTACCATAAGGCAAGGAAGCGTAACCTTAAAAACAAAATTATTGGCCTTTTTTGTAAATTCTTCATCAATAAGTCCCATTTTTCTGAAGAAAACACCACATACCATAAGCAGAAAAACAGGCATGGTGGAATTAAGGGCAAACGTAAGATTTTCCATAAAATCACCTATGTAAAAGCACTGTCTGTTTAAAGACAGTGCTTTATAAATCAATTATTTGCTAAGCTGAAATTTGTAGTGAAGTGCAATAAGTGCTGTTTTAACACTTTCTTCAGGTACAAGTGCAGAAATACTGATTTCACTTGTTGAAATAAGGTCAACATCAACATTAACGTCTGCAAGTGCTTCAAACATACTGCAAGCAACACCAGGATGTGTAGCCATACCAGCACCTACGATAGAAACCTTTGCAAAGCCATTTTTAGCTTCAACATCTTCATAACCTGCTGCCTTAAGTGATTCGATAGCAACAGCTGTGTCATCCTGACCGATTGTAAATTCAATTACATATGTGCCGTTATCTGTTGGATACTGGCTGATCATGTCAACTGAAACGTTTGCTTTTTCAAGTACTGAGAAAAGTTTAAATGTTTTGTCTGCTGTATCTTTAATAGTTTTAACTGTTACTTTTGCAATTTCTTTATCAGAAGCAATGCCTCTTACAGGAACTGATTCCATTTTATTACCCTCCTTAACGATTGTGCCTTCTGCTCTTGTAAGGCTTGAACGAACAACAAGATTTACACCAAATTTCTGTGCAACTTCAACTGAACGAGTGTGAAGTACCTTTGCACCTAAAGATGCAAGTTCACTCATTTCATCAAAACTGATTTCTGTCATTTTCTTTGCATCAGGAACGATTCTTGGGTCACATGTGTATACGCCGTCAACGTCTGTGTAAATTTCGCAAAGGTCTGCCTTAAGTGCTGCCGCAATTGCAACAGCTGATGTGTCGCTGCCGCCTCTGCCAAGTGTTGTTACGTCATTAAATTCGTTATATCCCTGGAAACCTGTTACAAGAACAATGTTCTTCTTTTCAAGTTCCTTTTTAATTCTGTAGTCTGAAATCTTTCTGATTTTAGCAACAGAATGAGCAGGTGTAGTTTCAATTCCAACCTGGAAAGCATTAAGTGAAACTGCATTGTAGCCCATTTTGTTAAGCGCCATAGCCATAAGAGCAACTGACTGCTGTTCACCTGTTGAAAGGAGCATATCCATTTCTCTTCTGCTGGCATTTGGGTTAATTTCGTTTGCCTTTTCAATGAGGTCGTCTGTTGTATCACCCTGTGCAGAAAGAATTACAATAACATTGTGGCCTTTGTCGTATGTTTCGGCAATTCTGCTTGCAACGTTAAAAATTCTTTCAGCATTGGCAACAGAGCTTCCGCCATATTTCTGAACTATTAACATCTTTGTTCTCTCCTTATTCATTAACTATTCTTGCACCTTCAGTGTCAGGCTTGAGTATTTCAAGATCCCACTTATTTTCAAGAGTGCTGAGATAGTTATTCATTTTAATTGCAAAATCATCTACCATATCATCTGTAATTACGCTTACAAGTGAAGGACCTGCACCGCTGAGATATGATGCTTTTGCGCCAAATTTGTCTGCTTCAGCGAAAATATCCATCATTCCAGGGATAAGGTGCATACGGTATGGCTGATGAATTCTGTCGTCCATAGCCATTTTAAGATTTTCAATATTTCCTGTGATCATACTTGATACAAGAAGCGCCGCACGTGATGAGTTAAATACTGCATCTGTTCTTTTAACTGTTTCAGGAAGGATACCTCTTGAAAGTTCAGTTGAAAGCGGGAAGTTTGGCACCATGATAGCGAATGTAAGGTTTTCAGGCATTGTAAGCTTCACATGACGCATTTCTTTGTCATCAAGAGCACCAACAACCATACCGCCAAGAAGTGCAGGGTTTGAGTTGTCAGGATGGCCTTCAATTCTTGCTGCAATCTGTGCAAGTTCATCTTTTGAATAATGACAGCCTGATAAATCATTTGCCGCCATAAGACCTGCTACAATACATGCAGCACTGCTGCCAAGACCTCTTGTATGCGGAATATAGTCTTCCTGAATAAGACGTACGCCCGGCATAGGCTTACCCACCATATCAAAGAAATCCTTCATTGTTTTGTAGATAAGGTTTGTTTCGTCTGTAGGAATATCAAGGTCATGCTTCTTGTTAATAAGAATCTGAAGACCTTCTTCGATTTCTACAAACCATAAGTGATTGTATTTCTGAAACGCAATACCAATACTGTCAAAACCTGAACCCATATTGGCTGATGTTGCAGGAACAATAATATGCTTCATCCCCACTTTTTTAGCCCTCCATACGTATCATATTTCTTATTTCTTTAACAGCCGCATTTGCAGAAAGCGCTGCCATTTTTTCCTTCATTGTGCCTTCTGTTTCATCTGCTGATACAAAAGCAAATTCATCGTCAGCACCTTCAATATTTATGTAAGCATTGATGCCGAAAAATTCTTCAACGGCCTTCTTTGCTTCATTTTCATCATTATAAGCAACTCTTACCAATCCCTTAACAGCAACATCGTTGATGTCGTAAACCTTCATTTCGGCATCTAGATCCCAGTCCATAGAGATGTTTCTGCCTAAATGAAGTGCTGCATCAATAATATCTCCACAAACGGCTGCCGCAGTAGGATACTTGCCTGCACCTGCACCATAGTACATTGTGCATCCGCTCATATTACCTTCAACATAAATTGCATTAAATGCATTGTTTACTGATGCAAGAGGATGTCTGTCGCTGAAAATAAATGGTGCAACCCTTGCTGAAATACCGTCGCCAAAGTTTTCGCTTGAGCCGATAAGTTTGATAACAGAATTCATCTTTTTAGCATAAGCAATATCCTTATCAGTAATTTTTGAAATACCTTCAGTATAGATGTTTTCAAAATTAACTGTTTTACCATATGCAACAGATGAAAGAATTGCTATTTTACGGCAGGCATCATGACCTTCAACATCTGCAGTAGGGTCTGCTTCAGCATAGCCAAGCTGCTGTGCTGTTTTAAGCACTTCGTCAAATGGTTTGCCTTCTTCTGTCATTTTTGTAAGTATAAAGTTTGTTGTACCGTTAAGTATACCTTTGATGCTCATAATCTTATCAGCAGTTAAAGATGTACAAAGTGGTCTTATAATTGGAATAGTGCCGCCACAGCTTGCCTCGATAAAGTAGTTTACGTTGTTTTCTTTGGCAATCTTCATAAGCTCTGTGCCCTTTGCAGCCACAACAGCCTTATTGCTTGTTACAACACTCTTACCTTTTTCAAGGGCTGCCTTTGAAAACTTAAAGGCAACATCTACACCGCCCATAACTTCGGCAACTATCTTAATATCATCATTATTCAAAATATCTTCAAAATCATGAGTAAGAACTTCTTCAACCTCATGACCCGGGAATTCTCTGAGGTCAAGGACTCTTAAAACCTTGATTTCTTCCCCTGTTTTTCTGGCAATAGAATCTGCGTTTACTTTAAGTACTTCGTAAACACCGCTTCCCACAGTGCCAAAACCTAATATCGCTACACCTATCATCAATCAATTACTCCCTTGCGATAATTTTAAGTGAATGAACGCCGGCAAGATTTTCAAACTTCTTCATAAGGAAGTTTATATCTTCTGTCATAGCCTCTGTTTCGATAGTAATTGTAACAGAAGCAATGCCATTAACAGGTATATTCTGATTTATTGTAAGAATATTACCTTCTGCTGCCGCAATGTCATTAAGTAAGTTTGAAAGCACGCCTTTTGTGTCGTCAAGGTTGAACATAATTGTCACTGTTCTGCCTCTTGTGTTTTCGTAAAGTGGGAAAATAGCATCTCTGTATTTATAAAATGCGCTTCTGCTGATACCAACTTTATTAACTGCATCCTGAACAGTTTTTTCCTTATGGCTTTCAAGAAGATTTTTTACGTCCATAACTTTAAGGAAAATTTCAGGTAAAACTGCTTTATCAACAATGTAAAACTTTTTATCTGCCTTCATAAACTAACCTCCGGTTTATCAGCTGCATACACTTGTTTTCACTCTGTAGATTATACCACAAGTACGCAGCATTTCAAGTATTTATCAACTGCCTTAAAGCAGTTCACTTTCCCATTCTTCAACTTTAAATCCAACAAGAATTTTATCCCCTGCAACAAGCACCGGTCGCTTAACAAGCATGCCGTCTGTGGCAAGAAGTTCGGTTATTTCTTCGTCGTTCATACTGCCAAGTTTGTCTTTCAAGCCCATCTGTTTATACAACAACCCGCTTGTATTAAAAAACTTCTTCAGCGGTCTTCCGCTCTTTTCTGCAAAATATTTAATCTCTTCTGCACTTGGCTTATTTTCTTTGATGTCACGTTCTTCATAGGAAAAACCGTTTTCATCCAGCCATTTTTTCGCCTTGCGGCAAGTTCCGCATTTAGCATAGCATATAAACTGCACATAACCACTTCCCTAAAATTCATATAAACGCAAAATACATTTCACGTTCTGATTTGTATTATATCACATAAAAAGCACAATTGGAAGACAAATATATTATCACACAAGGACAAAATGAACATTTTTCCTATTTGTTTTCCTCTCAAGAACATTCAGAAACAAAAAAAAGAGATACGGAATAATCCGTATCTCTCTGAATTCTTTTTTGGTTTCTTCTTATTTAACGATACCCATAAGTTTTGGAATAGCAAGTGAAATTGCTGGGATGTATGTAATAAGGAGAAGAGCAATGATGTTAGCAACAAGGAGCCAAATGATTGCTTTAACGATTTCTTCGATAGTGATCTTAGCAACACCACAGCCAACGAAGAGGTTAACACCAAGTGGAGGTGTTGACATACCGATAGCAAGGTTAACTACCATGATGATACCGAAGTGGATTGGGTCTACACCAAGCTGTGTTACGATTGGAAGGAAGATTGGTGTAAGGATGATGATAGCTGCCTGTGTTTCCATAAGACAACCAACAACAAGGAGAAGAGCGTTGATAAGCATAAGAACAACGATCTTGTTTGATGAAATGCTAAGGATAGCAGCAGCGATAGCATCTGGAATTCTTTCAGCTGTAAGTAACCAGCTGAAACCTGATGATGAACCGATGATTACCATAACCATAGCTGTTGATTTACCAGCAGCCATGAAAAGTTTCATAAGGTGCTGTGGTTTAAGTTCTCTGTAGATGAAGAGACCTACGATTAAACCGTAAGCAACGGCAGCAGCAGCAGCTTCTGTTGGTGTGAATACACCACCGTAGATACCACCAAGGATGATAACTGGCATTAAGATAGCCCAGAAAGCGTTCTTAGCAGCAACAAGTGCGTGTTTACCGCTGAATTTTCTCTGTACGCCGTAACCGTTTTTCTTAGCTGTGATATATACAACTGTCATAAGTGCAAGACCTACAACGATACCAGGACCGAAACCAGCAGCGAAAAGACCTGAAATTGAAACAGAACCTGTTACACCGTAGTTAACCATTGGGATTGAAGGTGGGATGATAACACCGATAGCACCAGCAACAGCCATGATAGCAGCAGCGAATGCTCTGTCGTAACCCTGTTCAACCATGTTAGGGATCATGATACCACCGATAGCAGCAACTGTAGCAGGGCCTGAACCTGAAACAGCAGCGAAGAACATACATGTAAGTACGGCTGCCATACCAAGACCGCCTGTGAAGTGGCCGATAAGTGAGTCAGCAAGGTCGATAAGTCTCTTTGAAATACCACCAGTTTCCATAAGGTTACCAGCGATCATGAAAAGTGGAACAGCCATGATTGGGAATGAGTCGATAGCTGTGAAAAGTCTCTGTACAACTACAAGGTTAGGTAATGTACCTGCAAATGTAAGAGCGAACATTGATGAAATCATAAGTACAAGCCAGATTGGGAAACCAAGGATGGCTGTAACTGCGAATGCAGCGAATAAATAAGGTGTCATAATTATTCTACGCCTCCTTTGTATTCAAGGTTATTGAAATTCTTAATCTGAGCAATAAGTTCTTCAACGTGTCTGATGATGAAGAATACCATACCTACTGGAATAGCTGCATACATGTAACCCATAGGAATACGTGTAGCTGGTGTAAGCTGACCTCTCTGAAGCTGTGTTGCTACGATATCGTAACCGTATTTAGCAATTACAGCACACATGAAGATGCTTACGATAAGGATAAAGATAGTAAGAACTTTCTGTGCTTTCTTAGGAAGCATGATAGCGAAAGCTTCAATACCGATGTGAGCGCCTCTTCTAACACCATAAGCACCAGCGATGAAAGCTACCCATACCTGAAGGTATCTAGCAACTTCTTCTGACCAAGGAAGTGATGCTTTAAGTACGAAACGGCAGAATACCTGAAGGATAACGATTGCTGACATTGCCATCATCATGATACCAGCTAAGTAACCTTCAAAATTGTCCCAAAATTTTCTTAAGTTCAATTTTTGCCCCTCCTGTCTTTTGCCACTGTCTGTGACAAATAGTAATAATAATAGATAATAATAACGCGTGCCTTAAAGCACATTGCACTTTTTTAAGTTCTCGGTATGCACCATCAAAACTGCCAGTTCAAAACACAAGCCTTTCGCAAGTGCCTCAAAAAGCCCCAGCCCCTACTGCGCATCCGAAGTACCATTTGTACATTATTGTTCATGTGTATAAACCATTGTAAAAAACATTACCCTTTATTAAACAATGATTCAAACACAAAAACAAATGCACCCGATACTGCTTCGCTTAAATCTGTGCATCAAAAAATCTGTCTTTCACATTCTTTTTAAAAAGATTGCTTTGGACAGTTATAGATTAGTCTCCATACTTTTTACAGTTCCGTTAAGGCATATAAAAAGCAAAAGACCTGAATTAATGGGCTTTGCAGCCAGCACCACCTTATCTACATAAAGCAACACTACCTGCTCCCCTTAATTCTTAAAGCTATTCTACACTATTTGTATAATTTTTTCAACATAATTTTGTTATAAATTTGGTAAAAATAATTTTGTTTGTCTATTAAAATACATAAACATACACTTAAAACCGCCAATTTATTTGTCATTTCAAAATATTTTTCTCGAATTTGTCATAATATTCCGAAAAATTCACTATAACATCGTCACAAATACGTTTTAAATGTAGCACTTCGCCAATATTTTCTTCATCTTCTATGCCAATTGTCGTCATTCCGATGTTTTTGGCACTTTCGCACGCCTGACCAAGGTCGTCAAACACAATAATGTCCTCCGGACTGATATTAAGTTTGTCGGCTACAAAAATGTAGGCTTTTTCACTGCTTTTGTTCACTCCTATTTCTTCACAGAAAAAAAGCTGATCAAACATATCATATATTCCGTTGTTTTTAAGCACTGCTTCGCACATTATTCTGCTGCTGCTTGTAAGCACTGCAAGTGTAAGGCCTTTTCTCTTAAGGGCTGAAAGAAACTCTTCCACACCTTCTTTGAGTCTGATATTATGTCCGTATTCGTGAAGAGCTTCCTGTGTAAACTCTTTTTCCATCTGCTCAACTGTTCTGTCAAGACCAAACCTTTCTATTATAAATGCTATGCATTCAGTGTATGTAAGCATCTTCATTTCTTCTCTGAAGATCTCATCTGTTTCAACTGACGCAACACCATAGCGGGCAAGAACAATGTCGTCTACCCTTTTCCACACGCCTATTGAATCTATAAGTGTACCGTCAAGGTCAAATATTACCGCTTTCATGTTTTTCCTCCAAGCAAAAATCTGTTATAATAAATATATCATAACTTTGCAATTCATCAACTTGTCTTGTAAAAAATTTTCTATCTGTTAAAATAGTCCTATAAAATCAGGAGATTATTTTATGACAAAACATATTCCACCTACAATACCCCTTCTTTTAAAGGAGTTTACAAGTGAATATTGTACTTTGCGCGACAGTCTTGCTGCTGAAGAAAAAGAAAACCTTCTTTATTATTCTTCTCAGCTTTTTTCAAAGTGGTATTTCAGCGCACTTATAAATGATACATACCTCTCCCCTGCAAACATTACTGAATGCATAATGACTGCAGCGCACGGAGAAGGATACTTTACTGTGGGCATTTCTCATGCCTCTAACGATGATGCTTTCGACTTTAACGTATATTGTGACAATGCAGAAAACAGTACATTTATAAATGACCTTAAAACACTCTGCAATCACTGCAAGCCAATGGGCAAGCTTTTTCCTAAAAAACAGCAGTGGTATAACGATGCTGCTTCATTAAGAAAAGAGCTTTGCTTTGATGACCCATACTATATCAGCTACCTTATGGATATGGCATGCCATCTTGGTTTGCTTTCAACTATGCCTGCAATAGGCACTGTTGTATATCAATATAATGAAAGCAAAGGAAATGAATTCTTTTCAAAGCCTGTTACAGAAAGCATGAAAGATGTTTTTGAAGCATCACTTGTTATATTCAGAAACAATGCTATGGACGAGCTTATGCTTCCACCTGAAGCAATTTCAATAAGCGCATTAAGAACACTTATAACAGAAAACCACGTAAGTGACGATATAATTTCTGCAATACTTGCAAACCTCGACATAGACTATAAGGAAGCAGCCGAAGCAGCACTTAAAGATGAGCTTAATGAAGAAGATGAAGCACTTGTGGCATCAGTTGTGTTTTTAAGCAGTGCATTAGGAAAATGGCTTTTCACTCCTCTGGGCACTTATATGAGAATTTTAAAGCCTCTCCACTGTGTTGCGGTCAACTTCAACAGTGAAATAGACTATATCCGTCCATTTATGCATCTTGATTTTGACCTTACCTGCGAGCTTTTCAGTTGCTGCAACTTTTATGGCTTCACATCTTTTGGCAAGGCAGTTTTAAACCCGCCGCAAGATGACTACAGTGAAGATATGGAAGAAACAGATTTTGACGAAGCAAAGCTTACCGAAATTCTGGAAACTGCCAACTATTATCGCTCTGTGCAGGAAAAGGCTCTTGAAATTTTCAAAAAGCACAACAGAATATATCGTTTCAGAATATCTTATGCTTCAGATGAAGATATGTGGAAGATAATAGAAATAGATGTGCACTCTACCCTTGCACAGTTTGCAAAGGCAATAGACTCATATTTCGGTATATTCGATAACGAAAACTATATATTCAAAATAGACGGAAAAGAATATGTTGCACTCAGCAACAAACGCAGTTTTTCAAAAGCCGAAAACACTGTTGTTAACGAAACAGATATCACAACCGCATCATCTGTGGTATACTGCAATCCGCATAGAAAAGATGATGATATGATAATAGAATTTATCTGCGAAGAAAACGCATCCATTCACAGCGTATATCCTCGCCTGCTTAAGCAGAGCAAAGAGATAACCGCCAGTGAAAAATCTTAATTATAATGAGGTAATTAAATGAAAAAAGTATTTGCAGTACACATGCACGGCGGCGATCTTGATGCCATCGAGCGTAAGTACAACATACCTAAAAACGAAATATCCGACTTCAGCGGCAATATAAACCCTATGGGATTTCCCGAAAAGGTTAAAATGGAGCTTGTTGAAAACATTGACCTTGTTTCAACATATCCTGACAAAAACTATACTGCCCTTAAAAACAGTATTGCTCTTTACACAGGTGCAAATGCCGAAGACATAACTGTGGGCAATGGTTCAACAGAGCTTATTTCTGTTTTCATCAAGTCAGTTAACCCTGAAAAGTCAGTTATTCTCGGCCCTGCATACTCTGAATATGAGCACGAGCTTAAAACTCTTGGCAGCCAGATTTCATACTTCCCATTAGAGGAAAAAGATAACTTCTGCCTTAACCTTGATAAGCTTATTTCAGCACTTACAGAAGACATCGGCCTTTTTGTTGTGTGTAATCCAAACAACCCTACAGGCACAGCCATAACAACAAAAGAAATGGAAGAAATTCTTATCCACTGCAAGAAAATGGGAATCTCAGTTATGGTTGACGAAACTTATATCGAGTTCAGCGACAACCTTGACGAAATCTGTTCTATTCCTTTAACAAAGAAATATGACAACCTTTTTGTTATAAGAGGCATTGCAAAGTTTTTTGCATCTCCTGGTCTTCGCCTTGGCTACGGAATTACAAAAAGCGAAGCATTCCATAAGCTTATTGCCGCAAATCAGAATCCTTGGAGTGTAAATAGCCTTGCTGCATTTGCCGGAGAAAGACTTTTCAGCGACAATGAATATATTTCCCGCGGAAAAAAACTTATTTCCCAGGAAAGAAAAAAAGCCTTTGATGAACTTTCCACATGGAAAAACATAAAGGCCTATCCTTCAGCATCAAACTTCATACTTCTTAAGCTTCTTACCGACAAAACAAATGCGGCAGAAATTTTTGAAAAGCTCATTGTCAAAAAGATGCTGGTACGTGATGCTTCATCATTCGAATTTCTTGATGACAGTTTCCTTCGTT
>JAFYQL010000129.1 GCA_017547125.1 Bacillota bacterium | reverse complement strand
GTCAGTCAGAAAATGGACAGAAGCTCCTGAGTCTTATAGATGAAGCAGAAGCACAGTATATATATGATCTTCAGTATATTTCAACTGCACAGAGCGGATTTAATATCTTCTCGGGTAATATATTTGTTCCGCAGTGGACTCAGAGCAGTTTTGAATATACACCTGTTATGGAAAAAGCAGTTTTTGATATTTCTGATGAAAATGCTCTTATAACGCAGCTTGAGCCCTTTTTTGGCAACTATCACGGACAGAATGTTGATGTAAACGACCTTGGAGAATTTACTATAAGTGATGACGAGGTTGTGGTTAAGTACACTGCTGAAAAAATACTTGAGTATTATAGCTACAGAGCAGAAGATGATTCTGTTGAGCAAAACACATACTCTGCATACGAGGCCTGCAAGGAATTTTTGAAGAAAGACGAAAATATAGGAACTGACTATTATCTTTCACAGGTACAGATACGAAACAACACAACAGTATTTTTGTTTGATTACTGTATAGACAATATGCCTATAGTTTTGCTTGAAGAAGGCGAAAATGGGCTTTCACATAAGTATGCAATGGAAGTTGTTGTTAAAAACAATGCAGTTAAAAACTATAGAAGATATGCAGTAAACTTTGGCAAGGGCGCAGAAGAAAGTATGGCTGCACAAAATGACTTCCTTATGGCAGTTAACAATACGGCTGCACTTGCCGGAAATGAAGGCGAGCTTACTGCGATTGATGGAATGACACTTGGCTATGGCCTTGATGAAAACGGAATTTATACTTTGAAGTGGTTTACTGAAATAGACGGAAATATTTTGGTTACCGATACTGAAGGAGCACAATAAATGGACTGGGAAAAAGCTAAAAAAACATTTATATATTTGCTTATAGTGCTTAATATACTGCTTTTTGCGGCTAACTATGTTGTGAGCTCCAAGTATAAGCTTACGCAGAAGGAAGAGGCGGCGGTGCATCAGGTGATGAGTAACAGCGGCATGGGCATATACTGCAACCTTATAAAAGAAAATAAGCCTATGCGTTCCCTTGGTGTTTCTGCGGCGGATTTTGAAGGCGAAGAGATAAAAAATTTGTTTTTTGATGAAGATGAAGAGTTTTCAACAACACTTGAGTTTGAACAGATTGTTTTTGAAAATGAAGACAAAAGGCTTGAAGTGCAGGATAATCTTGTTAAGTTTTATTGCTATGACGGAACCGGCAGGATTGCAAACTTTGGCAGACAGACTGCAAAGGATGCGGCAGAAGAGTTTATAAACAAAAGAATGACAGATGAAAAAAGTTCTCTTCAGAGACTGTATCAGCTTGATGACAGATATGTATTTGAGTTTGACGGAACATTTTCGGGATATAAAGTTTTCAGCAGCAAAAAACGTGTTGAGGTTGACAAAAACGGAGTTGTTTACTGCGAAATCACTTATTATAACCCGGAAGGATTTACAGGCGACAAACTTGAAATCTGCGGAAGTGATGAAGCTCTTCTGAGTGTTTTGTATAAGGTTAAGGAAGAAGGCGATGCAGTGGGCAGATATGTGGAAGACATGGAAATTGGCTATGACCTTCCCGAAGAAAGTGAAAACTATAACCCTGCAGACATAAAGCTTGTGCCTTGCTACAGAGTATATGTTTCAGGTGCAGAAGAGCCATACAAGGTTAATGCCTATACAAACAGTATAATAGAAAATCAGTGATTAAAAGGAGCCGTGGGCTCCTTTTTTTATGTGCTTTTATGGAAAAAAATATGTTGGTGGTATATAATGTTTAATTAGAAAAGGGGTGTAAAAATGGCCGTATCAAAGGATTTGACAGAAGGAAACGTATTCAGACAACTTTTAAATTTTTCGATACCGTTTTTTATTGCACAGGTACTTCAGGCTATGTACAGTATGGCAGATATGTTTATTGCTGGAAAGTTTATGGGTGACTGTGGAATTTCAGCCATAAACGGAAGCGCAACAATAACTATGTTTGTAACCATGCTTTTAAGTGGTTTTGCCATAGGAGGCACTGTGCTTGTTGCTCAGTATACAGGTGCAAAGCAGCATGATGATGCAAAAACTGCCGCAAACACTCTTTTTTCAATGTTTTTTTATTTCGCACTTTTTTTCACAGTGCTTGGTCTGGCTTTAAGAAAGCCTTTGCTCGACATTATAAATATACCGGAAGAAGCATATAGCGAAGCATGGAACTATATGACAATATGCTTTGGCGGTACGGTTTTTATATGCGGATATAATGCAGTGAGTGCTGTTTTAAGAGGTATGGGAGATTCGCGCAGACCTTTATATTTTGTTGCTGTTGCAACATGTATAAATGTGGTGCTTGATATTATTTTTGTCGGTCCACTTGGCTGGGGTGCAGGCGGTGCAGCCCTTGCAACGGTTACTGCACAGGCAGTATCATTTTTGCTTGCCGTAAAGACACTTTGTAATGATGAAAGCGGAATTTTCAACTTTGGAGTAAACACTCTTAAAGCTGATATGGATAAAATGCGTCTTATATTCAAAATAGGAATTCCGTCAGCACTTCAGTCATCAATAGTAAGCTTTTCACTTGTGTTTGTGCTTTCAAGCATCAACAGTTATGGCCTTGAAGCATCAACGGCGGCAGGTATAGGGTCAAAGATTGACTCATTTGCAATACTTCCTACTATAGCAGTTGGTCAGTCGGTTTCTTCTATGGTTGGTCAGAACCTTGGTGCTGAAAAAATAGACAGAGCAAAGCAGACATTTTTTGCAGGTCTTGCCATAAGCTTTGTTTTCAGTCTTATTATTTTTATTGTGGTAAATGTTTTTGCAGAGCCTATCTACAGTGCTTTCGGCTGCTCTGAAAAGACCCTTGAAATAGGAAAAATGTATGTGAAGTTATGTACTATAGCTTACCTTGCAAACTCAATTACATTTATAATAAATAACCTTGCGGCAGGATCGGGCAATGCGGTTTTTGCAATGCTTACTGCGCTTATAAGTGTTGTTATTGCGCGTATTCCGCTGATTTATCTTTTTGAAACTGTTATGGGATATGGACTTAAAGGTATATTCATGGCATTTGGTCTTGGACAGTTTGCGGGTATGATTTTTGGTATAGGCTTTTACTTCAGCGGCAAGTGGAAGAAAGTAATGATAAAAGAAATGTGAAAATTTTGGATAAACACAAAAAAACACTTTATCCACAGCCGTGTTGATGATATAATATACAGTACTATAATTGTGTTTAACTGAAAGTTTATATAAATTAAACTGCTTTCCTTGCGGAAGTAAGAAATAGAAGGGTTGAATAAGCGAAATGGATAAGCTTGTAATTAAAGGGCAGAACAAACTTAAGGGTGAAGTTATAATCAGCGGTGCAAAAAATGCTGCGGTAGCTATTATTCCTGCTGCTATTATGGCAGATGATGTTTGTATAGTTGAAAACCTGCCTAATATTGAGGACGTTAAGTGCCTTTATGCAACACTTGATAAAATGGGTGTTAAGTGTGAATTTCTTGATAATCACACTATGAAAATAGACAGCAGAAATCTTGATAATGTAAGTGTTACATTTGATGAGGTTAGAAAAATGAGAGCATCATACTATCTTTTAGGTGCTCTTTTGGCGCGTTTTAAAAAGGCAGAGGTTGCTATGCCTGGCGGATGCAACTTTGGCTCAAGACCTATCGACCTTCACTTAAGCGGCTTTGCTGCTCTTGGTGCAGAGGTTGAAATGCAGGGCGAAGTTGTTAAGGTGAGTGCGGAAAAGCTTACTGGCGCATCAATCTATATGGATACAGTATCTGTTGGTGCAACTATCAACATTATGCTTGCTGCAACTATGGCAGAAGGCACAACAACTATCGAAAACGCTGCAAAAGAGCCTCACGTTGTTGATGCTGCAAACTTCCTTAATATGATGGGTGCAAAAATCAAAGGTGCAGGTACAGATGTTATCAGAATCGTTGGTGTTGAAAAACTTCACGGTGCACAGTACACAATTATCCCTGACCAGATTGAAGCAGGTACATATATGATTGCGGCTGCAGTTACAGGCGGCGACGTATGGGTTAAGAATATTATTCCTAAGCATATGGATTCTCTTTCTGCAAAGCTTATTGAAATCGGTGTTGGCATTGAAGAAAGCGACGATGCCATCAGAGTATTTGACTGTGGAAAAGAACTTAAAGCAACAAACGTAAGAACTATGGCTTATCCTGGTTTCCCTACAGATATGCAGCCACAGATGGCTGTGCTTTTAAGCATCTGCAACGGAAAGAGCATTATTACAGAAAATGTATGGGATAACAGATATCAGTATACAGATGAACTTAAAAACCTTGGCGCAAAAATCAACGTAGAAGGCAGAATGGCTATTATTGACGGCGTTGATTCTCTTAAGGGTACAAGCGTTGACGCAACTGACCTCAGAGCCGGTGCGGCAATGATACTTGCCGGTCTTTGCGCAAGGGGCGAAACAATAATTGGCGAAATTAAGTACATAGACCGCGGATACGAAGATGTTGAAAAGAAATTTGCACTTCTTGGTGCCGACATCAAGCGTGTTTCTATGTGAGAAATGGTGATACATAAATGATAAAGTTTTGTCCGCTGGCAAGCGGAAGCAGCGGCAACAGCATTTTTGCAGGAACTGAAAATACAAGAATATTGATTGATGCAGGCGTAAGTGGCAAAAAGATTCAGGAGGCACTTGCTTCCATAGAAGAAGATGCCGCAAAGCTTGATGCAATATTCGTTACACATGAACATGTGGATCATATAAAAGCAGTGGGCATATTAAGCAGAAGGTTTGATATACCCATTTTTGCAACTGAGGGAACTTGGCAGAATATGGAAAGGGAACTTGGTGCCATAAGCCGTAAAAATAAATGCATCATCTACAGCGGTGAAAAAAACATAGTAAATGATATATGTATAAAGGCCTTTGACATACCGCACGATGCGGCGCAGCCTGTTGGCTATAACATTTTTGCCGGTGACACAAAGCTTACTGTTGCTACAGATATGGGTCACTATAATGACGACATAAAAGAAAACCTTGCAGATAGCAACGCCATTTTGCTTGAAGCAAATCACGATATAGATATGCTTAAGAAAGGCTCATATCCTTTTAGCCTTAAGCAGAGGATACTTGGCCTTAACGGTCATCTTGCAAATGTTACTGCTGGCAGTCTTCTTGGAGATGTGATGAGCGAAAAAATAAAGCACGTTTATCTTGGACATCTCAGCAACGACAACAATACAGAAGAGATCGCATACGAAACCGTAAGAAAAGTTCTTGCAAGCAGAAACATAATTGTCGGCAAGGATTTTGAAATGGAAATGGCAAAAAGAGACTGCGCAAGCAGATATATAAAACTTTAAGGTGAAGATATGAAAATTTCCATTGTTTGTGTAGGCAAGCTGAAAGAAAAATACTGGACAATGGCTGTTGATGAATACAGCAAACGTCTTGGAAAATATGTGAAGCTTGAAATAATCGAACTTCCCGATGAAAAAGCGCCTGAAAGCATGAGTGCCGCACAGGAAGAACAGGTTAAAACAAAAGAAGGCGAAAGAATACTTAAGGCTATCAAAGATGATGCGTACGTAATCACTCTTGAAATAGAAGGCAAACAGTTAACTTCAGTTGAGCTTGCTGAGCTTGTTGAGGAAAAGAAACTCAGAGGCATAAGCCATATTGCTTTTGTAATAGGCGGATCTCTTGGACTCAGTGATGAAGTTATAAAAAAGGCTGACTACCACTTAAGTTTTTCAAAAATGACATTTCCTCATCAGCTTATGAGAGTTGTTCTTCTTGAACAGATTTACAGAGCTGAGAGAATAAATAAAAATGAACCATATCATAAATAAAGGGGTGCGAAGAAATGTTAATTAAAAAGCAGGATGTAAGAATTGAAGAAAGAGTTAACCTTATGGGCGGTATCAACAGCGTATTTACAAGCTGGCTTCTTGAAATACCAATGTTCAAAGGTGCGGGAAGAGTATTCCACAAAATAGTTATTCCTCCAATGTGCTCAATCGGTTACCACGTACACAGAGGTGACAGTGAAGCATACTATATGTATGAAGGCTCAGGTATGCTTAATGATAATGGTATAGAAAGAGAATTCAAGCCAGGCGACCTTGTATTTACAGCAGAAAACACAGGTCACGGTTTCTACAACAATACAGACAAAAACGCAATCATCATCGCTTGCGTACTTTTCAACTTAACAGGTAAGGAAGACATTACAGAACTTAGAAAATTCAAACCAGCAGGTACACTTACAAAGGTTGAAATGTATGAACCATTTGGCGGCAAGGGTGTTTCATATGCTTACAAACTTATGGAAGGCGAAGAACTTACAGATGCAGGCAGACTCTACAATCTTGTAACATTCCCTCCAAACACATCAATCGGCTACCACGAACACGTTGGCGAAAGCGAAACATACTATGTTCTTAAAGGCAAAGGTATCTTCAACGATGACGGCGTAGAAAAAGAAGTTGAAGCAGGCGACGTATTATACACAGGTCCTGGTCATAGCCACGGTCTTGCAAATGCAGGCGACGAAGATCTTCAGATTGTAGCACTCATCTGCTATGATGTAGAAAATAAATAATTGAAATTTGGATAGAGCCCTGTTTATACAGGGCTTTATAATTACAATGAATTTAGCGGGAGGTTTCAGGAACCGAAGAGGTTTCTGAATGAAAAACGCAGGAGGAATTTATTTCCTCTGAGTAAAACACCGAGTGCACAAGTGACGCAGGAACGATATGGGGCACGAGTGTGTTTATTCTTATGTTTAAAGATTCGTCAAAATAAAATTTTGACGAAAGAGCGGAGCGAAGGTATGGGCAAAATATTGGTTGTTGCCGAAAAGCCATCAGTTGGACGTGATATAGCCAGAGTACTTGGCTGCAAAACAAAAGGCGATGGATTTTTGAGCGGAGAAAAGTACATAGTGAGCTGGGCGGTGGGGCATCTTATAACACTTGCTGACCCTGAAGATTATGACGCGGCTTTGAAAAAGTGGCGTTTTGAAGCTTTGCCTATAATTCCCCAGAATATAAAAACAAAATCCATAAAACAGACATATTCACAGCTTAAGATACTTAAACAGCTGATGAACGACAAGGAAACTGACGGTATAGTTTGTGCAACTGACAGTGGACGTGAAGGTGAGCTTATCTTCAGATATATTTATGAGTTTGTAAAATGCAAAAAGCCTTTTCAGCGACTTTGGATTTCAAGTATGACGGACAAGGCGATAACCGATGGTTTTGCAAAGCTCAAAGACGGCAGTGAGTATGACAATCTGTATTATTCTGCAAAATGCCGAAGTGAAGCCGACTGGCTTGTGGGCATAAATGCATCAAGAGCCTACACAATAAAGTACGATGCACTTCTCAGCATCGGCCGTGTGCAGACGCCAACTCTTGCCATTATGGTTATGCGTCAGCAGGAAATAGATGCATTTGAAAGCAAGGACTATTACGAAGTTAAAACAGAATATGATGGCTTCGGCGGAACCTGGTTTAAGGAAGAATACAGTGAAACCAAGATATTTGAAAAAGAAAAGGCTGACGAAATAGCCAAAAAGGTAAAAGGCAAAAAAGGCAAGGTAACAAAGGTTGAAAAGGAAGAGAAGAAACAACTTCCGCCATTACTTTATGACCTTACTGAACTGCAGAGAGACTGCAACAGAATTTTTGGTTTTTCAGCACAGAAAACTCTTGATATTGCGCAGAGTCTTTACGAAAAACGCAAAATGATTACATATCCGCGTACAGACAGCAGATATCTCAGTGACGATATGATTCCAAAGGTTTCAAACACTCTCGGAAAGATGGCATCGGTTGCGAGATATGCAAATTCTGCAAAGAAACTGCTTGCTATGGAAAAACTTCCTTTTAATAAGCGAATTATAGATAACAGTAAGGTGAGCGACCACCACGCAATTATTCCTACAGACGGAAAGCTTAATGTGGAAAGCCTTTCTGAAGAGGAAAAGAAGGTTTTTGACCTTGTGGCTTTAAGATTTCTTGCGGTTTTCTATCCGGCATATGTGTATGAAAGCACAAGAGCAGTTGTAGAATGTGAAAACGAAACCTTTGTTTCAAAAGGTATGCACGTTATAGATAAAGGCTGGACTATATTTAACATAAAGGCCAAGTCCAAAAAGAAGGAAGACGAGGAAACAGAACTTCCGGAACTGCACGAAGGCGATGAGGTTGAAATACTTAAGGCTAATGCAGTGAAAAACAAAACAAAACCGCCGCAGCCATATACAGAAGCAAGTCTGCTTACTGCTATGGAAAACGCAGGTCGATTTGTCGATGACGAAGAGCTTAAGGAGCAGCTTAAGGAGTCCGGGCTTGGAACACCTGCCACAAGAGCGGCAATTATTGAACGTCTTATAACAGTTGGCTATGCGCAGAGAAAGGGCAAATCCCTTGTGCCAACTGAAAAAGGTATAAATCTTATAAAAATAGTGCCTGAAGAACTTAAATCTCCGCAGACAACGGGTAAATGGGAAAAAGGTCTTTCTTCCATAGCCAAAGGTAAAATGCAGAGTGAACGATTTATGGGCAGTATTGAACGCTTTGTTTACTATATAATAGGTGAAGCACAAAAGGGCGGCACAGAGGTTAAGTTTGAAAGAGAAGAAAGAGCATCAAAAGGTAAAAAACGTGCTCTTGGCAAATGCCCGATGTGCGGCAAAGGTGAAATTTACGAAAACACAAAAGCATACTTCTGCACAGAGTGGAAATCAGGATGTAAGTTTACATTGTGGAAAAATGTGCTTGATCAGTATGGAAACAGTCTTGACAGCAAAAAGATGAAAATTCTGCTTAAAGACGGAAGAATAGATAGTGTTCCTGTTATGCTTCCGCAGACTCAGGAAAAGGGAACTGCCACCTTGTTTTTGAACAAAGACAAGAATTTTATGGCAGAGCTTATGAACTTCAAACGAGAAAAAAAATAAGCGGAATTTGAAAAAAATATGGACTAATTGCGGTGTTTTGTGGTATATTATCCGAAATGTATATTTAAACAGGATATTCATTTTCTATACGCCCCGGGCGGCTGAAAAAATAATTATTTACGGAGGGTAAAAAAATGACAACAACAAAGAAAAAGATGTCTTTAACAACATCAATTTTCATCAGCCTTGTGCTTGGTGTTCTTGCTGGTCTTGCATTCCAGGGTAATGCAGATTTCACAGTTAAGTATATTAAGCCATTTGGTACAGTTTACTTAAATCTTATCAAAATGATCGTAGTACCTGTAGTTCTTTTCTCAATTATCCAGGGTATCATTTCTCTTCAGGATATCAGAAAAGTGGGTTCTATTGGCGTTAAAACTATTGCATTCTACCTTTGCACAACAGCAGTTGCTGTAACAGTAGGTCTTACATTTGCAAACATCCTTAATGTTGGCGCTGGCTATGTTCTTCCTACAGGTGAACTTGTATATGAAGCAAAAGAAGCTCCAAGCTTTATTGATACATTAGTAAATATTTTCCCATCAAATGCTGTAACACCACTTGCAAACGCAACAATGCTTCAGGTTATTGTTATTGCTGTATTCTTTGGTTTTGGTATCATCGTTGCTGAAGAAAAAGGAAAAGCAGCAGCTGATTTTGTTGAAAGTATGGCAGAAGTTTCATTCAAAATTATGGGCATGATCATCAAGCTTTCAGCAATCGGTGTATTTGCTCTTATCTGTCCTGTAGTGGCACAGAATGGTCCTGAAGTTCTTCTTCCATTACTTAAAGTAATTCTTGTTGCTTATGCGGGTTACATTATCCACATGGTAGTTGTATACTCAGCAACAGTTAAAGCACTTGCAGGTATGAGCCCAGTTAAATTCTTCAAGGGCATGAGCAGACCAATGATGTTTGCTTTCTCAAGTGCAAGCAGTGTTGGCGTACTTCCTTTCAATATGGAAGCTACAGAAAAACTTGGTGTTCGTAAAGAAGTATCAAGCTTCATCCTTCCACTTGGTGCAACAATCAACATGGACGGTACAGCAATTTACCAGGGTGTTTGTGCAGTGTTTATTGCACAGATCTTTGGTCTTGACCTTGGTCTTACACAGCAGCTTACAATCATCTTAACAGCAACACTTGCTTCAATTGGTACAGCAGGCGTTCCTGGTTCAGGTATGATTATGCTTGCAATGGTACTTCAGAGTGTAGGTCTTCCTGTTGAAGGTATTGCACTTGTAGCTGGTATCGACCGTATTCTTGACATGGGCAGAACTGTTGTTAACATCACAGGTGACGCTGCATGTACAATTTGCATAGACGCAGTAGACAAAAAGCGTAATGCAAAATAATAGACAAAATTGAACTAAACTGAAATAATCAATTACCAAACCACATTAAAATTTAGTTTTAATGTGGTTTGTTTTCGGTTGGAAAACAAAAATACACTTTTGACAGAAAAATGTGTGTAAATGCTATGGGTAAAAGGTACAAATGGAACACCCGTTGAACAGGCTGAATTTGGGATGGTATATGGGAAAATTGTGGAAAATATACAAATGTTGTATAACAATGTAAAAGTTTATGGACTTTGAAGGGCAAATATGGTATTATAATTCACGTATGGTGTGTAAAAACACAAGTATATTAAATACTGACGAAGGGTCCAAACTCTTCGCACAAATGTATTTGACAGACGGACATACACAGTGACTCTACAGATTATTACAACGGTTTGAGAGTATGCCCATCTTTCAACAGGAAAGTATGGTGTATGCTTTTTTATTGCGAAAAATAAACTGCAGTTGTTGATAATCACAATAATGCAGATAAAAAAAGGAGAGCGATAAACATGTTCAAATTAACAAGCCCAGCAATCAAAGATGGTTACCTTGATGTAAAATATGGCATCAACACACCAGATCAGAGTACAGTAGTAGAAGGTATTCCACAGGTTTCATTCCCAATCGAATGGGAAGGTGCACCAGAAGGCACAGTTTCATATGCTGTTGAATACATGGACTACGACAATGCTGAAGATGAAGGCGTAATCTGGATTCACTGGATTGCAGCAGGTATCGATGCATCAAAAACATCATTACCTGAAAACGGAGCAAAAACAGATGCTTCAATTATTCACGGTCACAACAGCTGGTCACTTCCATATGGCCCATACGAAGAATTATCAGAAGAAGCTAAAGTTGGCTATGGCGGACCTGCTCCTGGCAGACGTCACACATACGAACTTGTAATGTATGCACTTGATATTATGCCTGATGTAAAACCTGGCTTCTATTACAGTGACTTACGTAACAAAATGGAAGGTCATATTCTTGATAAAGCAGTACTCAAAATGTACTATGGCGAGTAAGCTTTATTTAAAGAATTAACTATAACTGAGCTGTAAATCATTTTTTGCCCCTACGGAAAACGAGACAATGTCTGGAAAGTTGAGTTTTTTGTGCCGCATCAAATGTATGCTCTATGGGTTCTACAGCCCAAGACCTTATCAAAACCGAAAAACTCAGTAAGGCTTATGCCTGAAAGGTTGGGGGACCGGTTTTGAAAAATAAGTTCTTAAAAATTAAGAACGGACTTATTTATTTTCATGTAGCACTGCGTTAAATGCGTTACGGCGCAGTATAAAAAGTATTTTTTTATGATTTTGGAGGGAAAAACATGGAAAACAACGCAAAATTAAAACGTGTACTTGGCTTTAGTGCAACATACGGCGCAGCTATGGGTCTTGTTGTATCAGGTACAGCTATGTTCTCTGTAACAAACGTTGCAGGTCAGGCAAGCTATCAGGTATGGCTTACATCACTTATCGGTCTTATTCCTATCTTAAGTGCAGCTCTTGCATTCTCAGAACTTTCAGCTATGCTTCCAGGCGGCGGTATGATTGGTGACTACACAAACTCAGCAGTAGGTAGCTTCTGGGGTACACTTGCAGTTCTTGGTACATACGTACTTCTTGCAGCTGCTGACGGTTCAACACAGATGGCTATGAGTGGTTACTCAGTAGAAGAAGTTACAGGTATCCCAGCTATGATCACAAGCTTAGGCTTCCTCGTAGCATGTTTACTTCTTAACCTCTTCGACGTAGGTATGTATGGTAAAGTAGCAGCTGTTCTTCCTATCGGTATGATGCTTGCTTACCTTGTAATCGCTGTTCTTGGTTTCTTTGGTGTTGGTGAAAGCATGCTTGGTTGTACACCAGTAGAAAACCCAATGCTTCCAGAAAACGGTTACGCTGGCGTATTCGGTGCTGTAGGTTCATCAATTTGGTGGTACATTGGTTTCGAAAACTGCTGTCCAATGGCAGAAGAAACAAAAGAACCATACAAAGTTATTCCAAAGGCTCTTTTCGCAGCTCTTATCTCAATCTACGTAATCGACATCGTATTCTGCTACGCTTCACTTAAGTACACAGATCTTGACATCCTTCTTAACTCAGGTGTTAGCCACATCGACGGTGCTAGAGGTTGTATGGGTGTTGTTGGTGCAGCTGTAATGTCAATCATCACAATCCTTGCATCATTCACAACAGCTAACTCACAGCTTGCTGCTCTTCCACGTATGTTCTACGGTCTTGCTAGACAGGGTCAGCTTCCAGCTGCTTTCGGTAAAGTTCATCCTAAATACAGAGTTCCTATGTGGGGTACAATGGTTTGCTTCGTTCTTATGTTCGTTTGCACAATCTACATCTGTCTCCAGGGTGGTACAGCTGACATCATGAACATGTTCATCAACATCGTTTGTGTTGCTTGGTTAGGTTGCTACATCCTTGCTATGGTTGACGTTCTCGTACTTCGTAAGAAATACCCAGACTTCCCAAGACTCTTCAAAGTTCCAGCTGCTCCAGTTCTTTTCGCAATTGGTATCGCAGGTTCACTCTACGCTATCTACACAATCAGCTCATTCATCTTAATCACACTTGGTTGGTTAATTATCGTAGCTATCTACATCGTAGTATGGAACAAGTCAAAAGGTCAGCCTGTTAACCAGATCACACCTATCGAAGACTTAGTAAAGAACATTCGTGACAGATCAGAATATCTCCCAGTTTGGGACGAAGCTGTTGCAGAATGGCTTGCAAAGAGAAACGCTCTTTAATCTTTAATTAACGAACGAATCTCAAATTCTCATATTCTAAAGTATGAAATAAAGTAACGCAATTTATGGCCCCGGAGCTCCGTAAACGGTGTTCCGGGGTTATATAATAATTAAGGGCTTATAAGCCAAAAACAAAGTAAGAAAGCAGGATTAACTATGGGTTTACTTCAGAAAGAAAAAAACAGAAATGCAGCGAAAGCAAGAAATAGTTTTGTTACAAGAAAAGTAGAAAAGAAACTTACTCATCTTACAGACATATTTAAATCAAACGCCGGTGCATACTACAAAAACATTGAAACAGGCGTATTAAGCAGACAGATCAACTTACAGGGATTTAAATATCTTGACAACTTAAAGCTTGTTTATAACTGGGAAAACAGATTTTTTTCTGTAAATTATAATCTGCAGTTGATCGGTGAAGTTTTAACAAACGATAAATTTGAAGAAATTGGCGATTGCCACTTTGAAGTAGTTTTTAAAACAAGAACTACAAAATGGGAATGCAAGGAATGGACAGGCGGCGATATGGCTGTTAAAGAAGCATATCTTAAGGGCCTTGCAAATCCTTTAATTATGAATCGACTCAGAGACCTTGATGTTATTGACCTTGAAATTAAACATGAAAAGGGCAGCAATAACTTCCAGATAAGTTGTGAAAGTATGATAGGATCTGCAACATGGATATTTATTCCACCAGTTACAAATCTTATTACACCAAGACCTGATGAATGCATTAAGTTCTATGAACTTTTTGAATTATTAGGCGATACAATGGTAAACAATAAAATTTGATAAAAACTATTATTGATTTGGCAATGTAGTGCTGAAAGAATAATATTGAATAAACAATAAAAGGACATAGGTTTATTAAAGCCTGTGTCCTTTTTTAATGCTGTTATAGTTTGCAGTGCAATAATTTGCATGCGAAAAATAAAATGTGCGCAAACGGCTTTTAAATGCCTTGTATGACGTATGCCGGTTTTGTGCAAAAGAAAAAGCCTTGAAATAATTCAAGGCTTTTAAATGTTTCTTTAATTAGAAAATACCAAGATGGAAGAAAGTATCAATCTGGCCTAAAAGGATAAGAGTCATACCAACTGGTACGATGAATTTCATAGCAAATTTGAAGAAACCATCAATCTTGTTTGTACCGCCGATGTGAAGTTCATCAAGGATTGTTTCTGATTTAACTTCGTAAGCGATCATGAAGCTCATAACGAGTGCACCAAGAGGCATTGCAATACCTTCTGATAAGCAGTCCATAAAGTCAAGCCAGCAGTCGTTGAATTCGCCGATGATACCGAATGTGCCCTGAAGTGGAACCCACATGCCGTTAGCGCCAAGACCGTCCATAGCAACGATAATAGCTTCAGCCATAACAGCTGCACATACCCAGAAAGTGATTTTGCTTCTGTTACCTGTTTTGCCTTTATCAGCAGCTCTGTCCATGAAGAATGTTACGATAACTTCTACAAGTGAGATGAGTGATGAAATAGCAGCAACGATAACGAGAAGGTAGAAGATTACACCGAAAAGTGGGCCGATTGTACCCATTGATGTAAATACGTCCTGAAGAGTGATGAAGAGAAGCTTTGGACCACTAAGAGCAGCGCCAGGGCCGTATGTTGCAACAGCTGCAGGAATAACTGCAAGACCTGCCATAAGAGCAACAAGTGTGTCAGCAAATACTACTACTAATGAACTCTTAACGATGTTCTGACTCTTATCGATGTATGAACCGTATGTGATAAGGATACCCATAGCAAGTGATAATGAGAAGAACATCTGACCGCCTGCTGTAGCAAGGATTGTGATGAAGCCAGGAGCTTCTTCAATGAAACCGCCTTCAACTGCATAGCCAGGAACGAACATAAATTTAAGACCTTCAATTGCACCATCAAGTGTTAATGAACGGATAATGATGATGACAAGCATGATGAAAAGTGCAGGCATACCAACTTTGTTGAACTTTTCAATACCTTCTGAAACGCCACTCTTATTGATGAAGTAGCAAAGAAGCATAGTGATAGCTGTGAATGCTGCTGAACCGAATGGGTTTGTAAGCATACCAACAAAAAGATCTGCACCTGATGCAACCTCAGAAATACCAAAAGCAAGGTTGCTAAGGTTGAGAGCGAAATACTCTAAGCAGTAAGCTGCAAGTACTGAGTAGAAGCTCATGATTACAAATGGTGAGAAAACTGCAAGCCAGCCAACCCATTTGAATTTTTTGCTAAGTGCGTTGTAAGCACCGATTGTACCTCTACCAGTTTTACGACCCATTGCTAATTCAGTCATCATGATCACAAAACCGATAGTGATAGCAAGTGCTAAATAG
>JAFYQL010000128.1 GCA_017547125.1 Bacillota bacterium | reverse complement strand
TTTGCCAGTCTTTTTGAAGTAACCAACCTGAATGATTACAGAAAGTGATTCGCAAAGGTAAATAATACCCACAATAATTATGAATAACGGCATTTTAAGTATAAGTGCCGCTGATGCAACAAAACCGCCAAGTGCAAGTGAGCCTGTGTCGCCCATAAATACCTTTGCAGGGTATGCGTTAAACACAAGGAATGCAAGAAGTGAGCCCACAACTGCCGCTGAAACCGCAGGAGAAACAACACCTGCAAGTGCAATTGACATAATTGCAAAGAACACTGCAACTATCATTGTTACACCGCCTTCAAGACCGTCAAGGCCGTCTGTAATGTTAACACCATTTACTGTGCCAAGCATAACAACAAAAAGAAATGGCCAGTATAAAATGCCTAAATCAAGCATAAAGCCGTTTGCAAAAGGCACATAAATCTTTGTGAAATCTTCAGGGTATGAATTTGAAATATACCACGCAAAAATAGCAGTGAATATAAGCTGAAGAAGTATCTTCTGATATGCACGAAGACCAAGTGAACGCTTTTTAACAACCTTGATGTAGTCATCAATATAACCAACTATACCAAAGCCAAGTGTCATAAGCACAACGGCAATACTGTTCCAGAATGTTCTCATGCTTTCGCTTTCGATAAATGAAAATAAAACTGCCACAACAGTGAATGCAATAATTATTGCAATACCACCCATTGTAGGTGTACCGCTTTTCTTAAGGTGACTTTCAGGACCATCATCACGCACTGTCTGTCCGTACTTCATTTTATAAAGCACAGGTATAAGAAGATGACAACTTACAACACCTATAAAAAACGCAATAATCACTGCATATATACAGTTTTCTACAGAAAAAAAGTTCATTATTTATTTCACCTCATGTAATCTTTCAACAATTCTTTCAAAGTGCATACCTCTTGATGCCTTAACAAGAATTGTTTCATCTTTCGCAAAGAAAGACTTTATATCGTCATTTAAAAATTCGTCAACTGTTTTGTAATATACGGCACTGCTTCCTTCTGAAACTGCTGCATCAAAACCATACTTTGATGCCTCGCCTATGAATATAAGCTTTTCTACACCGCTTTCAGATGCATATTTTCCTGTTTCCTCATGAAGGGATTTTGAAAATGTACCAAGTTCAAACATATCACCCATAATTGCAGTGCGTCTGCCTTCTGCTTTTTTAAGCACATCTATTGCCGCTTTCATTGATACAGGGTTTGCATTATACACATCATTTATAATTGTGTATCCGTTTTCGCTTTTTTCAACGCTCATTCTCATTCCCGTAGGAACAAAACATTCAATTCCGGCTTTGATTTCTTCTGAAGTAAGACCAAGTGTCTTGCCCACTGCCGCCGCTGAAAGTGCATTAAGCACCATATGGTTGCCCGGCACAGAAATTGACACATCAAATCTTTCTTCTGCAGAAACAATTTTGCAGTCTATTCCTTCAAGACCTTTGTCTCTTATATCCTCAGCATAAAAATCGCCTTTGTTTTCAACACCAAACCAAACTGCATTGAAGTCTGTTTTATCTTTAAGTGTTGAAATCATATCGTTATCAAGGTTTAAAACAGCTGTACCGCCGTTTTTAAGTCCTTCAAAAATTTCGCATTTTGCCTTAAGTATTCCTTCCCTTGAGCCAAGGTTTTCAATATGGCTTACACCCACGTTTGTGATAACTGCCACATCAGGCTTTGCAATCTTTGTAAGGTTTGAAATTTCGCCAAATTCGCTCATACCCATTTCAAGCACTGCCACTTCGTGTGAAGAGTCAAGTCTGAAAACAGTAAGAGGAAGACCGATTTCATTATTGAAGTTTCCGTCTGTTTTAAGCACATTGTATTTCTGTGCAAGGACAGATGCTATCATATCCTTTGTTGTTGTTTTGCCTACACTGCCTGTGATACCCACAACCTTGATATCAAGTATTGAAAGGTAATATTCCGCAAGGTCTCTGAGGGCTTTTTTTGTGTCTTCCACAAAAATCACATTGCCTTCAAAGCCTTCTTTTTCACTTAAACAACACACTGCACCCTTTTCAAATGAAGAAGGTATAAAATCGTGTCCGTCGAATCTTTCGCCTGAAAGCGCAATGAAAAGACATCCTTCTTCAATTTTTCTTGAGTCAGTTGTTATGCTGTTTATTATTATATTTTCATCTGCAGTGGTTTTTCCGCCAACTGCAGCGCAAATTTCACCTAAAGTAAGTTTATTCATCTTATGCCTCCGCAAAAGCCTCTTCAACAACTTCCTTGTCGTCAAAGTGAATTGTTCTGTCTGCAAATATCTGATAGTCTTCGTGGCCCTTGCCCGCAACTACCACAAGGTCGTTTTCCTTTGCAATCTTAACTGCGTAGAAAATAGCCTCTCTTCTATCGATAATCTTAATATATTCACAACCTGTCTTTGCTGTGCCAGGTTCAATATCATCAAGTATACGTTCAGGGTCTTCAGTTCTTGGATTATCACTTGTGATGATGCAGTAGTCAGAAAGATTTCCTGCAATTTCGCCCATAATAGGACGTTTTGTTCTGTCACGGTCACCGCCGCAGCCAAAAACAGTAATAATTCTTCCCTTAACAAATTCTTTTGCTGTGTTAAGAATATTTTCAAGACCGTCAGGTGTGTGTGCATAGTCAACCACTGCGCTTACACCATTTTTGCCCTTGATAGACTGGAAACGTCCTCTTACACCCTGAATATCCTTAAGGCCTGCAATGATTGTTTCCATATCGATGCCCATAAAAAGACATGCACCTATTGAGCCAAGGGCATTATAAATGCTGAACTTACCCGGGATATTAAGTGATACAGGATATTTTTCGCCTTTATATCTGAGTGTGAATGTAACGCCGTCTGCAGTTATGTCAATATCTTCAGCTTTAAGGTCGGCATCATTTTCGATACCTGTTGTAAGAACCTCGCCCTTTGAAACAGACTTCATATATTCGCCTGCCGCATCGTCAATATTGATAACATTTTTAAGGCATCTTTCAAAAAGAATACCCTTTGCATTACGATAGTTTTCCATAGTGATATGGTAATCAAGATGGTCCTGTGTAAGATTTGTGAATATAGCAATATCAAAATCGCAACAGTCCACTCTGTGAAGGTCAAGCGAATGTGATGAAACCTCCATGCACACATCTGTAACCTTTTCTTCATACATTTCATTGAAAAGTTCCTGAAGTTCAAGGCTTTCAGGTGTTGTTCTGTCGGCATGGATAACCTTATCCCCAATTCTGTTTTCGATAGTGCCGATTACGCCAACTTTATGACCAAGTCTGTCAAGAACAGACTTGATGATGTATGTTGTGCTTGTTTTTCCGTTTGTGCCAGTCACACCCACAAGATTCATTTTTGCAGATGGAGCATAGTACACATTTGATGCCATTTTTGCAAGGGCTTCTCTGTTATTTTCAACCTTAACGTATGTAAGGCCTTCAATCATTTCAACGTCCTTTTCAACAGAAAAAGCCGCAGAGCCCTTTTCTGCAGCTGACGCTATATATTTATGTCCGTCTGTTTTAAAGCCGGTAATACACACAAAAAGAGAATCTTTGCTTATCTTTCTTGAGTCATACTGAACATTGGCAATTTCAATGTCATCTGAGCCCTGTAATATTGTATAATCAATACCTTTTAAAATATCTTTTAATTTCATCTGGATACACCTCCGAGTCCAATCCAAACTATGATTATATAAAATCATAAGCAAAAATTCAATATTATACCTTCAAATCGCTTATTTTTTCCTACTTTATATATATTATTGCCTTTGTTCCGGCATTTATTTTCTCATCCGCAGGCGGAAACTGGCCATAAACCGTTTCACCCTGTCCCCTTATCTGTACATCAAGGCCATTTTGCTTAAGTATTTTCTCTGCATCCTTAAGGTTCATGCCATTTACATCAGGCATAAGGGTAAATATTTCTTCTGTGCCTTCCGCGTCACGTTCTATACCCATATAAGGAAGTATGTTTGAAAGAAGCTCCTTCATCACAGGCCCTGCAACCGTGCCGCCATAATACACACCCTTTGGCTCATCTATAAGCACAAGACACATAACCTGCGGCTCATCTGCCGGTGCAAAGCTCATAAAAGAGGCGATATATTTTCCGCTTCTTCTTGGCAGTTTTTCGCTTGTTGCAGTTTTGCCGCCTATTTTGTAGCCGGGAATATAAGTCTTGTTTCCCGTACCTTCCGAAACAACACTTTCCAGTATATCTCTCATTATGGCGCTTGTTTCTTCGCTTATAACCTGCTCCCCTTTTTCATATTCAAAAACCTTTGCCGTATTTCCATTTTCGTCAACTGTCTTCACTGCAAAATGAGGAGTTATAAGATATCCTCCATTTACCACCGCACTTGCGGCCCTTAGAAGCTGAAGCGGTGTAATCTGAAAACTCTGGCCAAAACTCATTGTGGCAAGCTCAACGGGCCCTATGTTTTCTTTCTTGTGGATGATGCCCACAGCCTCGCCGTTAAGGTCAACACCCGTTTTTTCAGTAAAGCCGAACTTTACCATATAGTCATAAAATCTGTCTGCGCCCAGTCTTTCAGCAACGGCCATAAACACTGGATTACAGCTATTCTGAACACCCTGTACAAAGGTTTCGCTTCCGTGGCTTCTTGGATATCGCCAACACTTAATTGTTCTGTCCCCAGCCACGTAAGCACCATTGCAGTGGAAGTTATCATTTATACTTACCACACCCTCCTCTAGCCCTGAAGAAGATGTAACTATCTTAAATGTACTTCCCGGTTCATAAGTATCATTAATGGCGGTATTCCG